>JALUTL010000228.1 GCA_027016475.1 Candidatus Heimdallarchaeota archaeon | reverse complement strand
GAAGAAAACCAATAGCAAGGAGGTAGCTTTTCATCTTTTTCTTTTGCATGTTTGATCTGGACCAACCGAAGTTGAACTAAATTAAGCAACATCGAAAGTTGAACACCATTGTCCCCGATCAAAAAGTGGCTCGAGTTAGATCCAAATTTTGAAAGAAAAGGTTTGATGAATTCATCTGAGCAATAACGCTGAAAGAAGGTAGTTGCAGGATATGAAGAAAGCAGAACTGATCTTCCACCAAATGCTCCCCATGCAACAGCCATATATTCATCATTCATCCACAATGACGAAATTCTCCAGATTGGCTTTTGTATTACTGATTCTGCAAAGGGTTGTAAAAGTGGAGCACCTTGTTCAGCAAGAATCAAACCAATGCCATGTTTTGGTTGAGGCAAAAACTCGATAGATGTTCTTTGATTTAGAAACAAAGAAGGATTGTCACTGGGGGTAAAACATAATGCCTTACGGGGATGACCATTGTGGTCGTAGCATGGATCCAATATGACTACAGGCTTCTGAACACCATGAATTGTTGGTGAAAGTCGTTCGATTAACGGCTGAACCAAAGACGAATTGAAGAAAGAGTTGAGCGATGCAGCATTTTGAGAGGTGGAATAAACGATTGCATCTTTAGTCAAGGCATAATATTTTGCAATTGAAAGGAATGCTACATTCAGTTGATCAGTCGGAGACACAAAGTTTATAGAATCATGGATCATCAGCAGTTCTTTAAGTTTAGATGGAAACTCAAAACTATCGATAAATGGGGTAAAGGGTAAAGCAAGTTCCTTGTTTTCCATTGATTTGGCAGACCTTTTTGTTTCAGCCTGGGAATAAAGTGTAATATTTTGGATTGGAGTGAGGTTATCAGCAACAGGCATAATTTCTTCACCAAAATGAGGAGGCAATTTTGGAAATCTATGAAACATTAACTCAAGCAGACTGTGTAGTCCACAATTTGGGATGTAGGGTATTGGAACGGCACATGAAACACAAACATTACGGTCTATTGGCACATCTATTTTTACCCCAACGCCGTTTGAGGCAAACTGATTTTCTTTGGTCATGACCAAAGCTTGCATTTTCCCTTCTATTTCTGCCAGCACTTCACTAGTACTGTTTTTTATTAAAGGAATAGGGGCATCTTTTTTTTGTGGATAAGTGTTAACCAATTGAATTTCATAATTTTCACAGTGATCATAATTTGGAAATTGAGATGATGAAGAAAATTTGGCCAGTTCCAAAAGATTTGCGACTGCGTCATTTGCATAGGCCAATCGGCAGAGTTTTTTGTAGGTTTGAATTACTACCTCATTTGATGTATCCAAGTTCAGGATTTGGGCAATAAATCGTGTTTTTTTGGGTAGCGGATAATCAATCAAGGCTTCCAAGACAGTAATCACAGCAAGAATTTCACTTTTTCGAACCTTGTCGTTATTTCCCAATTCATAGGCATCTTTGATGTAAGGTATTCGTAAGCACAAATCTTTTTTGGTGACGTGATCCGGTAGTTTAAAAGATAGATTTTGGATAATATTTGTCGCTTCGAGTATTTCCATGGATTCATTCATTTTAAAGCGGTCTTCAATGTCAATTTTTCCAATTATGCCTTCATCAATCAATTCTTGTTTGAATTTCAACGTACCTCTTAGTTTAAAGCCCAACAACGAGAGTAGTTCTTCCTTCATTTGTGGAGGCATAGCAGCACCATGTCTTTCAACATAGATTTGGTCAAAGATATAATACAGATACTTTGAGATGGATGGAGATCTCAACGGCTTTGGAGTGTTTGCGAGAAAGTGCAGAAATTTTTGGTGATAATATTCGATGTAATCCCTTTTGAGAGGTATCCATGGATGATCATCAAAAATTCTGACAATTTTCATGACTTTTGCATTTTCCAAATTTTCTCTTGTTTCTGTTTCATTTGTTGGAGCAGAAAGTATTCTTTGAGCAAAGCCCTTCCCTTTCAATTGAACCAAGGTTCTGTATTTCAGCTTCTGTGCTTTTGAACTGAATTTTTGACTTTTCATGAAGTTTCCATAAAGATGCCGGTTGTTGGCAAAAAAACCATAGTCGTATTGTTTTTCGTAGAGGGTTCGTTTGTCTCCATACAGATTTTCAAACTCTTCTTGGATCTTATGATATTCTTCGTCAAGTTCATCAAGTGACTTTTCATCATAGGTGCGTTCTTTCAACCAAAAGTCGATTGATGATATGATAGATTCATTGGAATCTTCTTGACTTCCATGATGATTATGTTGTAGTTGTAGTGTTTCGATTGACATCTAAATATAGGGTTCTCGTCCTTATGCCCCGGAAAATGAAGTTGAGAGGAAGAAATCATGTTAAGGAATTCAGTAGTTTAAATACTGGAAAGATGAATGATTGAAAATGTGATCGGCCAGAGTCAAAGGGTAATTTTGTCCTGATTTTAGGGAATTTTATACAAAGCATGCAATTTGGGTTTGAAATTGATAATGAACCATATTGGCACGTTAGAGTATAGTATTGGCATAATTGTCAGTTGTTTCTACACCGATGATGTTTTGTCCTGATTTTTGAGAAAGTTTAGACTGAGAGAAGAATTACGAATCTGCAACAACTTCGTTGGCAACTTGCGCAAGCTCTTCATCCATGCTGTATTCGATTTCCAATTCAGGCATGAACTTGAGATATTTACTTTTTGGAATTTCTTGGCCTAAGTGATTTAAAATGGGAGAAGTGTCATCCGGTTTTCGATTGTCTATTTCTTTCTGAACGTTTTCGATTGCTTTTGCTTCTGAAGGATCAACAACACCAAAAGAGGTTAGACAGAAGGTTGCCGTTATAGCGGGTAGCCAACCACAATCAACAAGCTTCATTTTTCTGGTTTCAATTCCTTTTTCTTCTGCCTTATCTTTCTTCAAATAAAATCTAAGATCAGAAGCGTGTCCGACAGTGTCTCCACCTACTGGAATCTCTTTTGGTTGGTTTCCAATACCGCCGATATTTGCAATCACTTGATTTGTATAACAGACAATGAGCTTGTAACTCTGTGCCAATGCTTTCAATCTCATCAAAGTCTGGCCGAGCATATTTTGCCTTTGTCCCATGAATTTCAAGTTGTCACCAGATACTCCACGGAATTCATTTTTGAATGGCTGAATAATAGAATCTATGATAATCAGACCAACATTGTTTTCTAGAATCATGCTGTCCAAATTTTCAACGTGGGTAAGTAAATCAGATCCGGTAGCTAGGACACGTGGGCTGACGTAATACAGTTTTTTTTCGAAATCCTCTTCGGTCAGACCCCAGTACAATCCGGTTTTAAGAATTTTCTGAACAGAGTATGCACCTTCCGTGTCAAAGTAAATGACGGACTGATCCCACCCTCCTTTTTCTTTTGGAAGCATTACACGGATTGCCAAGTCATACATCCATTGAGTTTTTCCCATTTGTGGCTTTCCGTAGAATTCGATTAAAGTTCCAGATCTGAAACCAAGTCCCTGCCCATCATTCAAATGGCGATTTAAGTCATGAACTCGGGTCAACAAATATTTGTGTCCCTTATTGAGTTCCAACTGATCTTGAAAATTCCGGATTGGGTTGCCTTCAGCTGCAATCACCAATTTGTGTGCTGCAATTTTTGAAGCCATGTTTTGTGAGATGCCATCAAGCATTTCAAAATCGCCCTTGCTTTTTGTTTCAAAGGATGCGAACGTTTCCCAGCCTTCTTTGAGGAAAATGTTTTTCAGTTTTGTAGCGGCGTTTGGCGAAAGGAGTTTCGCTTCTTTCATTTCCTCAAAGAAAACCTCTGTGGATGGTCTTTTTGTCCAAATCCTTCCATCATATTCGAATTGAGTCTTTGGATCAAGCTTTTTCTTTTGTTTCGGCATAGACCTCTGATATTGTTGTATAAAATTGTATTTATAAGAAAAAACAACGTAGTGTAATTAATTCTCTTG
>JALUTL010000227.1 GCA_027016475.1 Candidatus Heimdallarchaeota archaeon | reverse complement strand
ATGTTGGCCAACGAAGAAGAGAAGCCGTACATTCTTGATAACACAATGAGAATTTGTTCCAAAATTCTCCATACAAAAGAAATTGTGGAAATTCGAACATCAAATGAAATCTACAAGATTCAAGTTCCAGCTCTCAAAAAGCCAGCTACAGATTTTGTTGGTGCTGGAGATGCTTTTTTTGCAGGAATTGTCAAATCCATTTTGGAGGGAAATGATTCAATTCTGAGCCATTGCCACTTTGCAATAGAAGTGGCCCAAAAGCATATTTGTGGTGATCTTAGCCACTTAAGTCTGAATGATTGATTGTAGGTAAACGTACGAACAATTAGTGGACGACCTAAATGTTCCTATAGTATTACCTTCTCTGATAAAGAATTGGACAATTAATTTCATCAAATGAACAATCTTTTCCAGAAGTTCTTTCAGAAAAAGAAATCGGCATCCGTTTGCCTGATTGGAGAAGTAAATACGGGAAAATCCACATTAGCAAACCGAATTTCAAAAGATTTCACAGGCAAGGAGATGTCTGATGTATCCCCAATTGCCCATGAAACGAGAGATTTGATAAAGTTGGAACATGTGGATTTCCGAGTGAATGGAGCCTCTTTGGATATGACCTTAGTTGATACGCCGGGAATTGCCAGTGCAATTGACTACAAAGACTTTGTGCAGGCAGGGCTCTCAGAGGAAGAGGCTATTCAGAGGGCCAAAGAAGCAACTTCCGGAGTGATTTCCGCTATCAAGTACCTTCAAGAAGTTGATGTCGCGCTTGTTTTGATGGATTCCACAAAAACTCCCTTTGATCAAGTCAGTTTGACGCTACTCGGAACATTGGAAATGCAGAAAAAGAAGACAATCATAGTTGCGAACAAAGCAGATTTGCCCGAGGCTAAACCTGAAATGATAAAATCAACATTTCCACAACACAAGGTTGTTCCCATTTCAGCACTCTACGGATCAGGAATAGACAATCTGTATTCAGAATTGATTGAGGTGGCAAAATAGAATGCAGGCACAGGCAATAGAGTTTGTATCCTCAAATTTATTGCAGCAGATGGAGTTTGAGGACAGAATAGAGTTTATCCTCTCAAATGTGATGGAATCAAAGCTCCTTGTACTTGAAACCGAGATGAATCCCAACGAAAGGCTCTACCTTATGCAGAAAGCCTTGGAGAAATATGATGAAGATTTCATTGGCATCCAACTCAAGGAAATCTCAATCAAATTGAGGACAAATAGTCTTTTGAGACACAGAGAAGTAGAAGCATCTCTTCTCTTGGTTGCACCGGGCAATGCAGAAATAAGCCATAAGGATCATGGTATTCTGTCGATTGCACTACATGAATGATTGAGGTGAGAGTATGGACGATGGAATAGGAGACATTATCTGTCTTGGATGTTCAGAGATAATGGAAAACCAAGACACTGCATTGATCCTTGGTTGCCCCCATTGCCAAGGAAGAAAATTCCGAATTATTCCAAACAAATCGTCCGTTTCCAAGCAAGTCAAAACCAACATTGGTGCGAACATTAAAGTGAAAGAGCGGGGGAAATATGAAATTGACCTAACATCATTGCTGAAACGAGAACAAAACGAGCCAATTACATTGGAGGATGCAAACGGAGTTGTGAGGATGGTATTCAATCCTGATTTGTAGAGACAATCCTCATGTTTTTGTATTTATCTATTGATTGAAAATCAAGAGATGGGTAAACCGTTTGTTTTCTTGATTAATGGAACACCAGGAACTGGAAAAACAAGTGTATCGAATATTTTAAGATCATTTGGCTTTCAAATTTTTGACATCAATGATTTAGCAAAGCAAGGTGGATGCACGGAAACCTATGATTCTGAATTGAATACTGAAATTGTCGATGAAGAATGCCTTGAGAATATATTGGAAGAGATGCTTCAGACTATGGACGGAAGTAAACCAGTCGGTTTTGAAGGACATTTGGTTGACCTGTGCCCTCCTGTATATGTCATGCATTGTTTTGTTCTAGCTCGTAACAGGAAGGATTTGATTGCAGAATACAAAAGTCGGAACTACAATGGAAGAAAAATCGAAGACAATATTTCTGCGGAGATTATGCAAGAATGCTATCTTGCCTCTGTTGATGCTTTTGGTCCTGAAAAAGTGTCCCTCATTGAAAATTCAGATTTGGCCTCCACTGCAAGGAAGATAAGCTCCAAAATCCAAACTCTTTTCAGTGGAGAATAGCAAACAATAGTATAATGATAGAGATTGATGATGGCAAGCCTAAAGTTAAGTGCGGGTTCAAGGATTGCCACAAATGCTGCCTAAATACCGAGATGCTTTTGACTACGGCAGACTTGGAAAGAATTGAAAAGCAAGGACACGACAGAAACGAATTTTGTTTGGATCCGAAAACAACAGATGGATTTTGGCAGTTGAGAAACATCAATGGGCGTTGTTACTTCCTTGATGAAAAGGGACGATGCAAAATCTATCAGATACGCCCGATGGGATGCAGGCTGTATCCACTCATTTTGACTTTAGATACGAATGAAGTCGTGGTTGATGAAGATTGCAGAGAACGAGATTGGTTCAAAGAACAGACATATACCAAGGAGCAGGTAATAAGTGTCCACAGTCTAGTGTCCACCTTGCTATTGGAAAATCCAGAATATTCATTTTCTGACTGATTCAATTTCAATCGAGGAAAACCAAATGGATGCAATATTGCCATGCAGAGGAATCAATCTTTCCATGAATCGATTGCGAATGGCAGGTATACCAATTGATGAAGTAAATGACACAGTGAAACGACTGCTACTCAGAAGTGTGGAAATTGTCGAACACGTAGGTCTGAATCCCGTTGTATTGACAGCTGACCGATTAGTTGGAGAAATTCTGCCTTCTGTGGAATTGGTCTTTGATGAAGGAAAGTCCCTGAACAATGCCATTTCCGTCCTTTTGGAACAGAAAAAGAGCAATTTGAATGATGAGGCCATTTTTCTCATGACCGATTTGCCCTATTTGATTGAGATGGAACTTCTTGCCCTAAAAGAGATGCAAATTGACATTGTAGTTGCACCTTCAAAGGACAATGGGATTTCTGCCATTAAAAGTCCAATGAGATTTCTCTCAAACATTGAATTTGGCCCGAAGTCGTTCGACAAGTTTGTTGGTTTCGCAAGAAACTCTCAATTGAGTTATAGGACTGTTATTTCAGATGGTTTCCTATTCGATTTGGATACAATCGAGGATTATAGGAAATGGAAGGGAGAAATTAAACAATTCAGGTAATTGATCTCAATTCAGTCTCGATATCGATTACATGGTCTATTGATTTGTCAATATTCTCCAAGAAGTCAATGGTGGCTTCCAATTCATTGGCAATTTGTTTGGCCAACTCTTCGACCTTGGCCAAGAATATGTTTATTTTATCGGTTTTTTCCATCAGGTCTCTTTGATCAATTAAAATTTCAGAGCTTAGCCTCTTGATTGTCTCATTCAGTTGCTTGGAGGATACTCTTGATTTTACTGACAGAGATCGGATGTTCTCTGCAACGAGGACAAACCCTTCGCCTTGTTTGTCAGCTTGGGAGGCTTCAATTGCGGCATTGATTGCAACCAAGTTAATTTGGTCATTCAAGTGATCGACAAGTTTGTTGCTTTCTTCCATTTGATTCAATGATTTAATGAGGGTTTTATTTTGATGTCTCAATATTTCATTTGTTTGACGCCAGAAGACTGCATTGTTGCTAAGGCTTTCAACTAGCTCGCGATTGAGATCATTTAGTCTGAAGTAGTAAGAAAGTACAGAATGCAGGATTTTCTTTATGTTCTCGACAGCTTCAACCAAGCGTTCCGCATTTGTGGAATATGTCTTGCGCAGGCTTTCAGACACGTTTTCCAATCTGCTGAGGTTTTCTCTAATCGTTTTGAATTCCCCATAATTGTAATAACCGGTCCAAACGATTGGAT
>JALUTL010000226.1:11161-11698 GCA_027016475.1 Candidatus Heimdallarchaeota archaeon | reverse complement strand
GTTCTGATGTGATCAAAGTGGAAATCAAGATCCGAACCTATCGCAAAGTTGAAAATCGACAACTTATTGAGTTTCTTCAATCTTTAATGGGTGTGGATGAATTGGAAAGGTGAACGACTGATTGAAAGGTACTGCTATTCCCCTTCTCCCAAGTGTTTTGTTGAAAGATCTTAAACAGCTTGATGCTTTGGGTGTGCATACAATTGGTATAGAAGGAATTCCAACACCCTTGGAAGACAGATCACTATTCACAAGGAAAACAATTGAGGGGGATCAAGCCAACACAAATCGATTAACATCAATTTTAGCTTCAATTCGGAAAAAGTATCATTGGCTTGCAGTCATTCCTAAATCTCCTCAAATTCTGTCTACAATATTGTCCAATCGGTTTGTCGATGCAATTCATTTCAATGGGGCAACTCCTACTTCGTTGTTTTATCAAAAAAATTTAGACAAGCTAAGGAAGTCAGACAAGATAGTTGAAATTGATGTGACACCGCTTTTTCTTGATGACGAAACGCAACGCAAGAAAATATT
>JALUTL010000226.1:0-11151 GCA_027016475.1 Candidatus Heimdallarchaeota archaeon | reverse complement strand
ATCTTCTGTCACTCAAACCTTTCCCGATCATACTTGTACAATCTACAGATTCAATTCTATTGTATCGCCGATATCGAAACTTGCAAAGCATTGCTGAAGCTCTTGGAATACCTCTTATGTTTACTAAAATTGATGTTCTATTGGAAAGGGTTGGCATCAACCAGAAGAAAATTTCGGGAAAAATAATCGGTGATGGACTAGAGGTGGTCAAATGACTGTGAAGCATCTTAAACGACGATATCTAAAAATTCAGCTTGTTGGTGACCCCCCTTCAAAACAGAAACTTATGAGGGATTTTTTTGACAGAATAAGGCTTTTCTTTGGCGAAGTGGGTCTAGCACAAGTTGATGCAAAATTGATTAAGTTTGATGGCGCTCATGCGGTTATACGTACCAATCATAAATACCTGCATATAGCTGAAATGGCACTGACTTTGATCGGTGATGGAATCTATGTTGCAGATATACTAAAAATCTCAGGTACACTGAAATCGTTGGCTAAATGATCTATTTGAGCCTTCTTCCATGCTTTCTTAAGCTAGGTCTTGCCTTTTCAACACCTATACCTTTCCTCAATAGACCCCGGCTTCTTTTGCCTGCAGACGTCAGTCCTCTGTATGTTCTTCCTTTGTGGGTTTTTTTGTTGATCCAACCGATTCTTTTGTCTTTAACAATTGCTGGATGAACTGGATCAACCATGATTATTTCAAACCATTTGCTTCGCCCATCTTGTCCAACCCAATAGGATCCAAGGACTTCAAGATTTGGATACTTTCTTTGGGCTCGAGTTTCTGCGATCCATCGAAGATTTCGTCCACTTGTTTTGTCAACTGCAAGGTTCACTCCTCTGCTTCTCCCTCTGTTTGGTCGAGGCATTCTTCGGGCACCGCGTCTAACCTTAATTCGGACGATGACATAGCCGGGCTTTGCCTTGTAGCCCAACGCCCTTGCTCTGTCTATTCTCAAAGGCCTTTCAACCCTGACAATGGTTCCTTGTCTGCGCCACTCAATGAGCCGCGGCCTTTGCGCTTCCTTGAATTCGGAAGAGTTACGGTTTCTCCAAAACAATCTTACATTTTTGTAAAGGTTCGTCATAGTTCTCACATCCCTGTGTCACGTTCAGATCATTCACAGATGATTGTGGTTTGTTTTAAGAGCATTAAAAACTAGCGTTAGTTTTTGGATTCAAAAATCACAAAATGACTCAATATTGATTGGGACTGTATCTGCTAATCTGTAATTTATCTATTTTTGTCAGATCAATTTCAAATGCGGAAACAGGCACTCTAATGTCATTTCGGAGCAATATCTCAACATGAATCTCCCCGATTTGCCCTACTGCTTTGCCATTCACAAGAATATCTGCTGACCTTCCTGGAATAAATCTGCCGTCTTCTGATTCAACCAACTCGTACTCTATTCCTGTAAGTCGGAATAGTGTTTCAAGGATTCTGTGGCTTGTTTCAAATGTTTCATCCGCTCCGGCCAAGACTATAGCTGCTTTTGTAACAGTTACTGGTTCACCATTCTCTTTAACGACCACTTCTCCTGTTTCAAAGAGATGATGTGGAAAAACTGCCTCGGAATTTCTGCCGACAAATCTTATCAAACCTGAAAGCAAATCAGGCCTCAAGTATTCATACGTGGATGTTACGGGATTGACCAGTCTGATGCACCATTGTTCCAAAAAAGTGGTGTCTCTCAGCATGTTGATCGATATGGTCTCTTTATCTGTCAGGTTGTAATTAAGTACTTCTTGGAGACCACATCCCACCAAAATCTCTCGTACCATGTTTTCTTTCGTAGTCGAAAGATCCAAAGAACCTACTGTGAACAGATTGGCTATCGTTGGTTCAAGCTTATTGTAATCGGCAGCAATTGCCACTTCTTCTGCAATGTCTACCCAATGCATGATGTCTTGTCGCCATGGACCATACTCCACTAAAATTGATTTTTTGTTTCCCTTTCTGATGACATTGTGCCGTCTTTTTTCTAAAAACTTCTGCATTTTGGATACAGAAAAGTTGGTTCCCAAATACCTGTTGATGTCCGAAATATTGACTTCAATAAGATTTGGTTTTTGAGGGGGATATGTCACCTGTGCCAAATCTCCGTATTCCTTCGGGTACTCAACCAAAACTGTTTCAACCTTGGCCCCTCTGTCCTGCATGTTTTGTGCAAGCAACGAAATCACGACCGTAACAGCTTCATGATCAGTCCCCGTAACCTCGATAAGGATTTCTGTTGTTTCCTCAGTTACTCTTCCAGCATCGTTTGAATTGATGATTGGTGGCATTGACAGGACTCGGTCCTGAGAATCAATGAGTATAGGAACCTTCTCAAACCGTTGAAGTATTTCTCCATATTCCTGCCCTTTTGGATGTTTCTCAAAAATTTGATCCACGGTCATTTCTTCTTCAAACTGCAATGGTACAAATTTGAACGATCGTGGAACAACTTTGTAGACAATTGGGCTTTCAATCATGTTCAAGTTGTATATTCCTATAGAGGTTCTTTTCCTTCTTCTGCCAAACGAGAAATCAACTTTGTCCTGCACCTGTATCAACTGTTTAATCAAAAAGTCATCCAATTTCAAGCCCTTTGCAATAACCGCTGCAATATAAGGCCTTATTTCCTTTACTGCCGGATCGACATTGATAGCAAATTCTGACTTGGGAAATACAAGATTTGGTAATCCTGTTTTGTTTACCATCCCGCTTGCTTCTCTTGCCAATCCTTCCGCAGACCACAAATCAGGCCGGCTAGCGGTCTTGATGTCTATTGAAACCTTTGTATGACCGTTTTCATCAGGGCCTTCAGGGTCAGAATCGACTTCTGCCTTTGCAAATGACATGTAGTGATCCAATTTTTCTACAGAAAGGGGTTTTTTGAGCCCCATCAGCTTACTGAAATCCTCAATTGATATGTCAATCGTTACCATTAGTTGTTCACCTCAATGCCTGAACTTACTTCTACGTCTCGGAGCCAAGAAAGATCCTGAGAAAACAGCTCTCTGATATCCTTGATCTGATATTTTACCATGAAAAGCCTGTCAACGCCGAGACCCCAAGCGATCACGGGATAGTCAATTCCGAAAGGTCTTACAACTTCCGGCCTGAAGATCCCAGCACCTCCAAATTCTATTCTGCCCAAAGTAGGATGTCGTGCACTCAGCTCTACAGATGGTGAGGTGAATGGGTAGTAATCTGGACGAAAACTGACCTCTGTCGCACCTGCAATGTCTTCAGCAAATATCTTTAATACACCAAGTAAATCTCGGAAGGTGATCGACGGATCACAAACAATCCCTTCAACCTGATAGAATTCACATCCATGGGTAGCATCAATGTCATCAGGCCTAAAGCATTTCGCAATCGAAAAATATTTTTCAGGCGGTTTCACTTTTCTCAGTGTCCGTGCTGAAATTGCAGTCCCTTGTGGTCTCAAAAGGAGCCTCGCTGCTTTGAGTGGATTCCATCTGTATCCATAACCCTTCGACCCAGTGATCCAACCGTTTTCATGAGTCTGTCTGACATTGCCCACAAACTCTTCTCGAGGTAATTCTCCATGAGTCGGATCTGTGATGAGGAAGATGTCTGAATCCTCTCTCGCAGGATGATCTTGAGGGGCAAAAAGGGCGTCAAAGTTCCAAAATTCCTGCTCAATCAAAGAACCTTTCATTTCCCTGAACCCCAATGCTATCAGCTTTTCTCTCATTTGGTCATGGAAATGACGGTAAGGATGATATTTGCCCGGAAAAAGCTGTCTTGGTTTGCTTCGGACATTGTATGGCTTGAATGAGACATTCTTCCATTCACCGCTGGTAATCATCTGAGGAGTAAGTTTGGAAACCTCTTGCTGGACAACAATCTCAACCTTCGTTGGTTCTCTTTTCTGAATAAGAGTCTGTTGTTTGATTTTTCTCTCGACAAAACCTCGTGATAAGAGTTTTTCTCCGACATCTGATGCTATCTGCAATCCTTTGGACACATTTTGCAAGGCGTCCATTATGTCTCCCGAAACGTCATCGGGGCGTATGTTTTCCTTCAAGATTACTTGCCCCTTGTTGATCTCGATGAGGTTTTGTTTCTTAAGGGTTCCAATTCCCGCCGACAAGTCGTCTCTGTCAATGCTGGCAATAGAGGAAAGGTCTTTCATGAATGTTGCCGTGGATTTAGCAAGGTGTGAAACAATCAATTGCTCCGGCAATCCTGTTTCCAGAATCTTTTTGCCTCTTTTTGTCAGCTCAAAGGTTTCAGATTCAGTAATCTCTCTTTCAATTAGTTTTTCTTTTTCCAAAACGATCAGCATGGATGCGACAGTTCCTTGGTCAAGACCAGTCAAATTTACAATGTCCGCAATAGAGACCTTCTTGCCCGAAGGAATTGCTTCCCATATTTGTTTCGCTTCTGGCTTTAATTTAATTTGTTTCATTTTGGTCTTCTCTCCTGTTGTTACAACATAAAATGTTTCTTTTTTCCCTTACTTCCCCGTTATGGTAAAATGTCAGTTCTATAGAATTGTAAATTCCAAGGCACCTAACCTCTTTCTAACTCCCCAACAAAATCGTCTTACTTAAACTTGTTGAATAATTTTCCTGAAGAAAAATCATTTGCCATGTATTTATTGTTGGAAGGTTTCAATGATCGAATTGATCATATTCTCAAAGGCTTCATTGATATTCTCTCCAGTTTTTGCGCTTGTCTTGAAAAATTTCAGTGGATAATTTGTTCTTTGGAAAAATTTTCCCATCTTTTGATAAACAAGCTCATCATTTACTTTTGCAGGCGCGTCCTCATTAATCAAATCAACTTTGTTGCCCAACACTATGATCGGAAATCTTTCTCCATTATTTAGGTCAAGCTCATCCAATAGCTCGTTAAAAAATTGATCCAAATGGTGGAATGTTTCCTCATTGGTGAGGTCGAATACAAGAAAGGCGGCATCCGCCTCACTGTAATACAGCCTACGAACATGGAAAAATTGATCTTGGCCTGCGATGTCCCATATCTGAAGAATAAAGTCTCCGTCCTTTCTGCTTATCCTTTTGACTGCAAAATCTGCTCCAATTGTCAACGAGTAGTTTTGCATGAATTGTTCTCCAAAATAATTTCTCCTTATGCTGGTCTTTCCTACTCTTCGATCTCCGATTAGTATTACTTTATATTGACGAGCGATGGACAACGCTTTTTTTTATAGTTTTCATTAATTTAAGTTTTGTTCTTTTTACTCAGGCTACCAGAAAAAATTTGGTTCGGAACAAAACTATCGTTTAGTCCCGTTAAGGGACTTATTTAGCCGTTAAAGCATATTCGCTTCAAACGGTTTGGCGAGATGATTTCGTCACCATCCCATGGATTTCACCCTTCAGTTAAACAAGGTACATTCAGAAAGCAGTCACTACCAATGGAATACTTATTAGGGAGGGACGTATTACATATACGCCTGGAGATCAGTAAAGTCACCATCAAGGGACAGGTTACCATTCCCAGCAAATTCCGAAAGATTCCCAACATCCGTCCTGGTGAAGCAGTGATATTCATACTGAAAGACGGCGACCTTGTAATCAAGAAAGCGGTTGAAAATCCAGTTGAGACCCTTCGCGGTCTTGGGAAGAGGATAATATCATCCGACCTACAGGACAGGTTAAGAGAAGAGTGGGAAGAATGAACCCCCTGCTTCTAGACACAAACATTTTCATTAACGTCTTGGCTGAGGAAGAGAAGTTTGTAGAAGGGTCATCAAAACTGCTCAGCTCAATTGCCATCGGGAACCACCAAAGATTGACTGGCGTCATAAGCATCACGGAAATACTTACAAGGTTCTTCATGAAAGGGGAAATGACAAGAGGAGAACAGGCACTGCAATCAATCCTATTCTTCAACAATTTGGAAATCATGGATTATGATCTCAGAACCGCAATTGAGACTGCAAAAATCAGAGGAGACCTGGGGATCAAAATGCCTGACGCAATTATTTTGGTACAGCAAGAATTTCAGAAGCAATTCGGTGACCAGTGATGCAAACCTCAGGAAAAAAGCGAAACAGGTAGGGATAATGGTATCTATTCCTGAAAAATTCCATTCCCCTGATTTCATCAATAACACGTAAAATTTTTCTCTAATTACCCCTTACTTAATAGAATCCTAGGTTGCTGCAATGACAATGCCTTAAGAGATCAGTTGTGCGTTCTAAAAAAAGATGCAATATTGAAAATGGTTTAGCCCAATATCTCGAATCTGTTTTTATCATGATTTGAATGTTTCACTTCTCCGTAACCGCATCTCTCAGATTTCCGTACTCTTTGACGTAAAGATCCGTTTTTGGTTAACAAAAATGGCAACAATTGGAAGAATGGGTGTAGAAAATGTTTTAAAACCTTGAACTAATTTTTCTTTTGTTTCAAAATTGGCAAGTACAATTTCTATACTTCCTTCTGAAAACAAAGAATTCACACTAGTATAAAAAATTTCAAGACGCCAGTGGACTTTCTATATCGAATGATATATGGTGGGAAGCAGTTCGCCTCTTTGGTGCATTGGAGGCATCTCTCGGGTCGGATATCCGTTATTCTGAAAAGAGTTTTGCAGGATGTTCCAAATTTCTAAACAAACTTTTCCACATTGGACGTTTCACCTCAAAATTTAATTATCTCACGAATTTGAACTTCTACCCTCTGATGAATTGTTGTTGGCTGAATTTAACACAGTCATTCAGGAATGCATTATTGGATATTGTCAAGTTCCGCGAGGAAACTTATTTAGCCGCTGAAGCAGACACTTCAGACGACTTGGCGAGACGATTTCGCCGCTATCGCATTGGGATGACCCATTTGGGACTACTTTTTATCTGTACAACCCCAGATTTTCCCATTTCACAAAATGGTTCTTCTGAACCTGTACAATGTATGTAGTGCGTTCCAAAATATATGGTTTTGGAGGGGAAATGATTGAACGTGAACGGACGGATATGATCCTTAAATGTTTTAGATCTCTAGGGAAACAAGACCATGAAGAATACGAGTTCAACAAGCCTTACAAAACCCTTCGGCAATTTGTGGGTGAACTTTTCTCCTCTCACTATATGGAAATGGTCAAGCAAAGGGTCTATAATTTTGACGGAATCTTTAAAGCGAACCATACCGCGGATGAACGCTATACTCTACGCAAAGTATTTCACGGCGTTCACCAAAGATTTGCCCTGACTTGCCCTTTTCTGACAAATTTTATGCATCAGATCATTTATGGCTCACCTGTGCATTCCACATGTTTCCCTGAACAAGGACAGGTAAATCCAAATTGGACTTCATTTACATCAAAAATAATTGAATTCAACAGCGAAATGTGGAAGAAAAAGAAAGACCTCGGAAGACCCCTAAACACATCAATTGAAATGAAGGACTTCCCTCATGATCTCCTTCCCTTCAAAAATGATTTGATGGCAATGCACAGGATTATTTTTACTACTTGATTTTGGGGAGTTCAAAAAATTTTATTTCTTATAGAAACGCAAGTTCATTGAATGAATCCTATTGAACAGGAACTGGTTTCACTGGATGAAGCAAAAAGAAGGATTAAAACAATTCGAACTTTGGAAGATTATCCGCCATTGGGAGATACAATCCTTGGAGAAAAGAAATCCAATGTGGGAATAGTATTCCAACATGGTTTTATCGGAACAAATATCGAAAATCTGTATATTGCAAATTTTCTGGCCAACGCGGGCTATAGGATCCTTTTGCCACTGCTTCCTGGTCATGGGCAAAATTCGGATGAACTTAGAAAGTATTCTTGGAGGGATTGGTTGGATAAACATGGCCAAGCGATATCTTATCTTCAAAATGAAAAGTCTGGAAGAAAAATTGTCTTGATTGGGCATTCCATGGGAGGAACAGTATCGTTGATCAATTCCGCTCGAATGCAGGACATAGCGGCAGTTGTAACACTTGGATCACCCGTACGTTTTCCTCTTTCTCTCCGCATATTCATCAATCTTCTCGGCAGAACAGGGTTACGCTTCAATTATCACGATTTTCACTTTGCAGACCTTTCTCTTCTTGAAAACCCTCTGGTAAAGTATATCCAGAACAATTATGGCAGGATGTATTTCAAATCGACCAGAGATGTACTGAAGATATGCCAACTTGCTTATAATTCATTGCTGGGCATAAGATGCCCAATATTGGTTGTGGCATCCAAAAACGATAAGACAGTACCCATTTACAACGCATCCTTGATTCTAAATGGGGTTTCCTCAACAAAGAAAGAGTATCTGGAGCTTGAACAAACTGGTCACGTCATGGTTGCTGATTTGGAAAAAGACACCATTGCGCAAGCTATTCTTGCTTTTTTGGAGAAAGTTTCATTGCTTCCCTAAAGTCTTTTCCTTAAAAAATAATCTATAAAAGAATCTGGAAGATTGCGGGTAACTCGATGTGAAAAATTATTTTCTGTAATCAGATACCTTATTTTTGGTTTTTTGCTGTCAATTGCGTGGTAGACTGCCTTGGCTACTTTTTCTGGAGGCAATCCTTGGTACTTTCCTTTCTTTCCCAAATAACGCTCCATTTTCTTGAGTCGGTCTTCAAACATGGATCCTTCAAAGCGTGAAGGGTCTACTTCTCTTTTTTCCCAAATTGGTGTCTTAATTGTACCTGGTTTAATCAAGCTGACCTTGATGCCCAAAGGATCAAGTTCTCTTCTCAGAGCATCCGAATAGGCCTCAAGGGCAAATTTGCTCATCGAGTATGCACCTAAAAATGGCGAGGCAATATCCCCTGCGATTGACCCAATGTTCACAATTCTTCCGCGTTGAGCTGACAACAATGGAAACATCCATCGGGTTACTTCATGGAGACCGAAAACATTGACATCAAACTGCTTCTGCAAATCTGCTTTTGTCAGTTCCATCAGAGGGCCCGGCAAGGCGATACCGGCATTGTTGACCAATGCATATAGACCCTCACTTTCGATGATGTTAAATACCTTTTGCAGATCATTTTCAATTGTTACATCCAATTTCAATGGTGTAACGTTTGCAATCTCTCCAAGTTTTTCCAGATCTGCCTCCTTTCTTGCTCCTGCAAAAACATGATATCCTCTTTCTGCAAGATACATTGTTGATGCCAATCCGATACCGGTGGAGCTCCCCGTAACCAAAACGTTCTTCATAACTGCACTTAGGTCTCCCTTTCAAAAAGGTCACTTTGCAGGTAAAGCCGCGAAGAAGCACCCTCAAAACCCCGATTAGTTGCTCATCGAATCTAAAGATTCTCCCGCTCCTCCGCGGCACAAACCAATTCTCTCACAACAATTTAACTATTTTGGATTGGGGTTACCATAGCATTTATTGAAATAATTCGCACTAGCTGTTGTGTATCAGGCAGAATTAACTCGTTCAAACAAAGAAATTGCCCGCATCATGGCCATTGCCATTCAAAATACATTCAAAAACTTGCTCTTGTTGGGGGATATTCACTCTCCTATGAATCAAGTTTCTGAGGTCTACAAAATAACCTCTGCACATGGGGACATCGTAGGTGGGTTTACGATTTATCATGGAGGACGGCTTCCAACAGTTATCTTCCCGTATGGACAAACTGAAATCTGGTCTGCCATAAGAGCAAAAGTGAACGGGCTCGGTTATCCTCAAATCAATTTGGTCTATCCAATCGGGCTTGAAAATGCTGCGGGGCAACCTCCACCTTTTTTGGGTTGGAATGAATATAGATGGACAATCGATTTTGTGGACATTGCCATGAGGCTTGAAAAAGACGAGATTGCAGTAGAAAGTATTGACCATCTGCCAGAGATAAGGGCTGCAACATCAGAAGATGCCGCTGAAATTAAGGAATTTCTTGATCGGTATTCCATGGAGGACTGGTTTCATCCTCTGCAATTGCAATCTGAACTTGCAGTTGTTGCACTTGATAAAGAGAGGATCATAGGCTATGCCGGCACACATTTTGAGACACCTTATACTGTCCAAATCGGTAATGTCACTGTAGATGAGCATTATCGTGGCAAAGGATTGGGCAAAGCGCTTACAACCGCTGTGGTTTTGGGGATATTACGAACCAGACGTATTCCTACGCTCTTTGTCAATGAGCACAATACAGTTGCCCAAAAGCTTTACGAAACTCTTGGTTTCGCACCTTTTGACAGATTCCAATTTGCAGTCGGTATTCAAGCCTAAATTTTTTAGCCTGGAACCCCTTCAACTGTGGGGCTTTTTTCTCTTCCAATCACGAAAACAATTATCCCAATCCCCGATAATATCGTAAGCGAAAATATGCGGAAGGAAGCTTCCAAAGGAAATAGGTCATAAAGAAAACCAACATACATGGTGGAAATGGCCCGGCCCAAGGAAACATAGACTCCCAACACGCCCAAGGCTGACCCTCGTTGTATCGATCCAGCATTTATGGCAGTTGCACTGTTTACCGCTGGATAGGCACTTAACATTCCACCAATAAATCCGACATAGAGAATGGTCAAAAGCCAAAATTCTCTAACAAGAGTAGACAAGTAGATTATGAGGGCATTGACCCCCATGGAAATGGCCACAATCCCTGTAAAGTTGAATTGATCCGCTAAACCTCCCAACATCGGCTTGAAAAGGAACAACGCAAGTGTTGCATAAAGGGTTAGTTCTCCAACCTGTCCTTTGGAGTATCCATATCCTACAAAAAGAGTAGGGAAAAAAGCGAGGAACCCAAACTCTGTAAACGCGATCAATAGCTGAAGAAGATACACTTTTCTCAGTTGGGGGTTCAAAGAATTTTCCACAAATGTTTTCCACATATTCTTTACGGATTTGATGAAATGGAGAGCGGTGTTGTCTGTATTGATCTTATGTTCATTGGAGATGACCTCTGGAAGAACCATTACGCTTATGAAAACGAAAATGATTCCCAAAAGAAAAGAGACGAGGAACAGGGCTTTTAGATTAAGATCTAATCCATCAAGCACTATCTTGGCAAGCAAAGAACCTCCTATTACTCCAATGTCCCCTGCCTGAAAAATCCGCCCATTCGATTTGCCGTAATCTCCTGAAGCCACATCACCTAAATATGCAAAGGTGGCAGGCCAGAAACAGCTCATGCCGACGCCGAAACAAATGACACTAATCAAAGCAAGCGTCCAGTCTGTTG
>JALUTL010000225.1 GCA_027016475.1 Candidatus Heimdallarchaeota archaeon | reverse complement strand
GTTGTGATATCGATGGTGAAAAAGTTTACATCGCCCCTTCCGATTTGCCTGACACTGCTTTGGGCTCGACCGACCAATGCTGAAAACAATGCAGCAGTTTTTTCCGCGTCGTCAGCGGTGAAGTTTCCGTCTCTTGACCGATATGTCAGAGGAAATCCTTCTGTACTTGCTATAACGACTGCATATACTCCTTTGTGGCTCATAAGTGAATTGAGGATTTGTGAAAAGTTCCCTTGCGACAGCATGCTCATATTCTTCAGGAATGTTTTCTTATTTTAGTATTTATACATTCATCAATATTTTTTCATTTTCCATACAACATTTTATGGAATTATGGGCGATTCCTATGAACCTCGGATTGCAATTGCCTCCACGGGGATACTTAGCCTCCCCGCCTTATCCAAAAGATCAGCGTCCTGTCCTTCTTCATAGACTACTGTATAAAGTGTTCGGGGAGTTCTTAGTTTATATTTGATTTTGTTTCCAGACCTGACTGCAATAATTTTAGAGGTTCTATTCAGAAGCTCATCGGTCACTTCTTCAGGAGCAATCTGTTTTGGCATACGTCAAATTGAACTGGCAATTTAAAAACAATTTTCTGTGGTTCAGGAACCAGTTACTCATTTTGCCATTTTAGTCATTTAACAATGTGCATCCTGTAAAACAACACCAACCATACTGACAAGTGACATTTTTCCTAACTGGATTTTTTGTACAGACGAAATGAATTAGAAAAAGGTTATATAGGCTGAAAACGTTCCTAAAGTACTGAAATAAGGAGAGATACTTATGGCACCATTTTCAACAGCAATAAAAAACGGGATACTCTTCGCAATATTCTCAATTATCGGCGCATATGTAGCAGGATGGCTCCTTGCTTACGCGTTTGCATTTCTTTTGAGTGAATTTGACTCGAATGGATACGGTTCAATTCACCCGACTGCAATTACTTTGTTTGCCGCGACATTTGTAGCATTGGCATTACTTGTAGGGATACCATTCTTCAAATTCCTTTCAGACACTGTAGAAGAAGGAATGATCGAGTTTTAGTCTTCTTTGTATATTACTTCCTGAAAAGTTTCCACGAAAGAATCAATCTTCTTGTCAAAAATTTCACTTGCCTTAAGGACTATGTTTTCTGGAATGAGGGCACCTGTGCTTTCCAATTCAAAAATAATGGTTGTAGGGTCATATTCCACGGTGATGCTGTTTTCTTCAAATCCATCCTTGATGCAATCTCTGCAAATCCCGTTCAGGATCTCATTCACTTCCACCTTATCACCCACAACCTTGAAGTTTTTTTTCGGGCAGCTTTCTAGCACTGCCTTATTGAATTTGGCTTTTGGCTGAATTTTTATTTTCGGCATAAAGCGATAAAGTATTGTTCCTACAGGCTGCCATTTTGCGTGTTCCCGCCCAGTGCCAAACCGTGCGATTGCCTCCAATATCAGCCGTTGATCCCTGCCCATTTTCATTATAGGGATTTCATCCTGAATAGGATAGATTCGGTGATCAAGCGGATCCAAATCTCTGGAATACACCATTTTTTCTGTATTGAGATCAGTTTCTTGAGTCAAGGTCAGGGCGACTGTGCACATGTTGCAACCCTGTCCTTCACATGAGGGGCACTCATCAATCATGGACAGATCATCAATTTCACTGTTCAATGGGATAAGCCCCAACCGATGAGCAATATATTCATCAAAAATCGCAGTTGTGTTTTCAATGACAATAACATCCTCAATTGCAATTGTAGGGACATCCATAAGAATAATCCGTCGAATTGAGTTCAGGAAAGCAGGTGTAATGTTTTTAGCAATGAATTTGAGGGAATCTCTATCTTCGACCTCAATTGGTTCAATCTCGATCAATGGGTTCACCTTTATGTCTAATGGTTGTCCCTCATTTAAAGAAGTGTCGATTAGGAACAGCCAGAAACAAGGAGAAGTTTTGCAAACTAAAATGGGATTTATATATTCCAAATCAATATAGCGGTCAAGGAAGCAAATAAGCTTCAGGATGTGAGTAACAAATGGATCGTTTACCGGAAAATCCAGTTGTTGCGAGCCTTATCAAGGCGTTGAAAGTCGCTTCGAACAAAAATGAGGCTCCAATCTGGAGAACAGTTTCAAAGAAACTTCAAAGGCCACGACGTCGAAAAGTCGTTGTCAACTTGAGTAAAATCAGCAGATATACCAAGGAAGGCGAAGCCGTCGTTGTTCCTGGCAAAGTGCTTGGATCGGGTGATTTGGATCGGCCAATAACAATTGCTGCCGTTGCATTCAGCAAATCTGCTCAGGAAAAGATAAAGGCGGCAAACGGCAAGGTCATGAAAATCATGGATTTGGTGAAGGAGAACCCGAAGGGCTCCAAAGTGAGGATTATTGCGTGAGGTATTGAAAATGGCACAAAAAGTATACATAGATGCAAGTGGCTTGGTTCTCGGCAGATTGAGCTCATCAATTGTTCCCCTCATCATGAGCGGAAAAGAAGTTGTAGTAGTTAACTCTGAGAAGGCAGTTGTCACTGGCAACAAAAGATTCATCATGGACAAATATCTTTCTCTCAGAAGAAGAAGAACATTGACAAATCCCAGAAGGGGTCCGTTCTTTCCACGATTTCCTGACAGGATTATCCGCCGAACCGTCCGAGGAATGCTTCCATACAAGAAAACAAGTGGAAGAGAAGCATTCCGAAGATTATCTGCATTCATCGGAGTCCCCGAAGAGCTGGAAGGTAAGGAATTCATGACTATCGAAAGTGCAAAGATCCGATCATCAGCCTCTAGGTTCATGACATTGGAGGAAATTGGAAGGCAGATCGGTTGGACCCACATGGAGAGGTGATTGAGTGGCAAAGAAAAAGAGTAAGGAAGCAAAAGACATCATTCTGGAATCAGGAAAGAGAAGAACTGCCGTTGCCAGAGTGAGGTTAATGGAATCAGACACAAACCCAGCCATACGGGTAAACGGTTTGCATGTGGATGCGATCACCAATGAATACGCTCGACGAACAATGCTTGAGCCAATTACTTTATTGGGAGACATATACAAGAACAATTTGAACATCAAAATCAAAGTACATGGCGGCGGATGGATGGGTCAGGCAAGCGCTGTCAGAATTGCCTTAGCAAGGGCATTAAACAAATATTATGGAAGTGCTGAAGTCACATCACTTTACAATGACTATGACAGAACTTGGCTGGCTGGAGACATCAGAAGAACTGAACCAAAGAAAGCCGGCGGAAGAGGCGCAAGGGCAAGATTCCAGAAATCATATCGTTAATCAA
Organism: Candidatus Heimdallarchaeota archaeon; assembly: GCA_027016475.1. Lineage (GTDB taxonomy): Archaea > Asgardarchaeota > Heimdallarchaeia > Heimdallarchaeales > Kariarchaeaceae > WAKA01. The sequence goes on along the minus strand of JALUTL010000225.1, from coordinate 8,474 downwards.
ATTCACGTATTTCTGCAAGTTTTTTCTGCAATACATATTTTTGGCAAAAGTATATCCAATCTTAATAAGAGTGTCCAAAGAGTCCTCGCTTTGTGGTAGATGTCCCGCAAATTATACAAGGCCCTTCTTCAAAATCAGCAACCAATGTGCCAACAAGTTCGAACCCTTCGCCCTTATCCGCCAAAGCAGTCCAACAATCTTGGTTTTCGCAATAATTGACAATTGCCACACCACCTTGGTTGATCCAATCTACTGCTTTCTCCAAATCAGTGAAAACCTGTTGTCTTTCCTCATAGAATCTTTTTGCCTTTTCCAAAAGATTCCTTTGAATGTCATTCAATGTATCTATTACTTCTTTTGTGAAATCGTCTAGCTTAATCTTCTTCCGTTTGAATGTGTCTCTACGGAAAAGGGTGACCTCTTTGTTTGCAAATTCCTTTGGTCCGATTTCAACCCTTAATGGAATACCTTTGATTTCAGCATCATAGAATTTCTGTCCTGGAGATATGGTACGGTCATCGATCTTTGTCTTGATGCCGATGGATTTCAGGGTTTCAGACAGATCTTGTGCCATTCCCAATATTTTGGGTTTGGTTGTTTCATCTCGTGTATCAAAAATTGGAATGATAGTCACAGGTATTGGCGCAACTCTCGGTGGAAACACCAGCCCATGCTCATCACCATGTGTAGCGATGACAGCTGCTAGATACCTGCCACCATTTCCTGTACAGATTTGCCATGCGTATTTTTCTTTTCCTTCATTCTCATCAATGTATTTGATGTTGAATTTCTTTGCGTATGCCTGTCCCAGATGATTAATTGATCCGTTCTCCAAAACTCTGCCATTCGGCATGATTGTATAGTACTCACGGGCACCAACTGCACCGGGGAAACATTCCCACTTTGGTTTTTCAACAGGAATTGCAGGTATGGCAAGATAGTCATGCCAAATCTCATTGTTGATCTTGAAGTGCAGTTCCAGTTCTTCATCTGATTCCTCTTTGGTTGCATGTGCAGTGTGAATCTCATACCAGAAGGTAATTTCCCTATCTCGGATAAGATTGCTGGTCTGCTTGCTTTCATATCTGAATGAAGACACGGTCTCATATATGCGAATTGGAAGATCCTTGGCGGTCTTGACCCATTTGCTGAACATGGGATAGATAGCCGGTTCTCCTGTGGGACGAAGCATATACTTCTCATTTCGGTCGACATCAATTCCGCCCTGTGCCCAAAACGCCTCATTCTTGAAACCTTCATACCATTGATCATTCATTTCTGCATAATGTTTTGGAACAAGCAGAGGGAAGTAAGTCTCGCCAATACCTGCCTCTTCAAACAGCTCGTCCCATACTTCCTTGATTTTTCTCATCGCTTTGAGACCGTACGGCAACCAGACGAACATCGCCTTAAGGTCGTATCTTCTGTCCAAAATTTGGGAAATCACAAGAATATCATTGTACCATTTGGAGAAATTCTCAAACTTGTCCACCGTAATTGCTTCTGGTGTTTGGAGCTCATTATTTTCCATTATCAACCAATAAAGTACAAAAATTATAAACTTAATGTTCTATTATTAAGTGTATTCAAATCTTTTCGACAATTAAAAACTCCTTTCCCTCCACTTTAAATGCATCAGGCAAAAATCTGTTGATAACATGAAGATTCGCCTGTACGTGTCCTGTATTCCAGATTTTTGCCAGACTGCCAGAGGGAGCAAAAGCAAGGGGGACAAGAATTTGGTCTCCAGTGTGTTCATCCATTGCATCAATATTCCAGTCTTTCAAAAGCTTCAACGCAACTTCTTCACCTACTGTTTCAGCCCTCTTCCCTTTGGCACCAAGGGCATTATACCCTTTCACATATGCTCCTTTATACACAGCTACGAAGGCAGTTCCAGGATGTGAATCCACATATTCAACATTCTCATCCCTCGGGAGTCCATACAGGGAAGACGATGAAAGTTTTGAAAGAAAGCCTTTCATCTGTCGTTCTGCTACGGATGCAGATCTTAATGACTTGCTTGCTATTGAATATATCGAAAGAGAAGGAGAGGATGTCTGCTCTTTTTCCAACCGTACAGGATTGGTGGGGGTCTCGACATGCCGGATCTTGAATCGCCCCATCGCACCTCCCTTCGGATAGAAGCCAGCCCTAGTTAGTTCCATCTGAAGCTCTATACCAAATTTTCTGAAATAATATCCCGTTACATCACGGGCCTCTTCCCACGTAGGAGAAAAACTGGTATGGGTACCACCACCTTCAAATTCAACTTCCACCGTGTTTTTGCTAGCTGCAACATAGTTTTGAACCGACTGAATAACCAAAGTTATGGCACCGGCCGTTCCAATTCGAATTTTATGGACACGTGGACGATATGAACCGGGCACGAGCACAATTTCTTGGCTGTCCAGCTCACCTCCTTCCAGTTTGCCGTCGACAATCTGACGCATCAATTCAAGTCCAACCAAATGTTGCAGTTTGAGTCCTGGCTTCTTCCTTTTTTTTCTGATGTTGTAGACTCGAACTGTCTCTCCTAATGCAAGAGCCAATGGAACTGCTACCCGTAAAATTGATCCGCCGCCTTCAAAAGAATCTCCATCAATTTCAATCATATAATTAATATTCTGCTATATTGTCAAAAGAGTAGTCATAGATTCTGTTAGACATCCAATCGCGAAACAACCAATTCAAGCAAATCTATCACTTTAAGATCTGTACCCGTATTTTTTATCCCATCTTCAAGCATGGCAGTACAGAACGGGCATGATACCCCAAGATATTCTGCACCAGTCTCTGCAGCCATTGCCACACGGTTTCTGTTGATCTGCTCACCGCCAACATCCTGTTCAAACCACATGCGGCCTCCTCCAGCACCACAACACATGGCAACCTCTTTGCTCATGCTCATCTCCTTAAACTCCACACCGTCCAAGAACTGAATGATTTCACGGGGAGAACTATAAATGCCGTTGTGCCGCCCCAAATAGCATGAATCATGGTATGTCAAGGTAATTGGATCTCCTTTTTTCAATGGCAACTGTCCTGTTCTCAAAAGCTTGGCAATATAATCCGTTGCATGAATGACACGGTAGACACCACCGAAATCAGGGAATTCATTTGCAAGCGTGTTGAAGCAGTGAGGACAAAACGTAATAATTTCCTTCACATTGTACGAGTTCAACAATTGGACGTTTTCCGTAATTAGTTCCTGTGCCAAAAACTCATTGCCCAACCGTCTGACAGGATCACCGGTGCATTTTTCTTCTTTGCCCAAGATTGCAAAGTCAATACCTGCCGCCTGAAGAATTTTTACCAATGCGGTCGATACCTTCTTTGCCCGTTCATCAAACGAGCCAGCACACCCAACCCAAAACAGAAGATCAGCATCGGGATGTTCCTTCATTGTCTTGACACCCAACCCTTCAGCCCAAAGATCTCTGTCTGATTTAGACACCCCCCATGGGTTCGAGTTTCTCTCAACATTTGTGAACATTTTGTCAAGACCTGCTGGAAACTCACTTTGCATCATGGTTTGCTCACGCCGCATGTCAATGATCTTGTCGATGTGCTCTATAAACAACGGACAGGCAGTCTGACAGGCATTACAGGTCGTACAAGCCCATATCGTCTCCTTCGGGATAACCTCTCCTGCCAAATGTTTGTAGTGCGGCTCCTCCCCAGGATGGTTGTGGACAAAAGTGGCCACTTCCAGCAAGTTTTCTCGCAAATCCAAGATCAGTGATTTGGGGGACAAAGGCTGCCCGCTGATATAGGCAGGACAAACCTCTTGGCAACGTCCACAGCCGGTACAACTGTACAGATCCAGCATCTGCTTCCATGTAAAATCCTCAATTTTGGAAACGCCGTATTCCTCCACACTTTCATCTTCAAAGTCAATCACGGAAAGTCTACCACTTGGCTTAAGGTTTCTGAAAAACACATTGAACGGTGCAGACACAATATGAAAGTGCTTGGAAGGATAGAATTGAGGAACCCGTATCTGTGTCCCGAAAATGTAGATCAGAAACAGGAAAACGGAAAAGGAGTGGCCCCACCAAAGCAGATTCTCAAGTACATCAAGATCCACGTTCAAGCTCAGAAACCACTTTGCAAATGCTATCGCCACTGTTGGACCCAATGCATTGTCACCCAATTGATGACCCCTATCAACAATCCAAGGGTGATTGCCCAAAGCCAGTTCAACCGCCTCAAGCAATACAGAGAATATGGCATGGATTGCCACTGCATAAATGATAATGATTGCATCTCTACGTAAACCTCGGCTTCCTTCCATTCTGACAGAATTCGTGTATCGTCGCGCCAATCCCAAGGAAAGTGCAACAAGCACTCCAAAAATCATCCAATCCTCCAGCCACAGGATAAAATCATACCCCGCTCCTAGAAAAGACAATGAAAAGTTGGGGAAATATGCCCGCAGGAACACTTCTGCTGCAACTATATTGATGGCAATGAATGCATAAAAGATTACAAAGTGACCTAAGCCGGCCGGATGTTTGAGCAACCGTTTTTGACCGAACACATACACAAGAATCGATTTGAGACGTTCTCCATAGTTTCCCATCCGTTCGGGACTCGGTTTGCCTCGTCTCATCTGTTGATACAATTGGTACAAAGCCTGGAATACAAAGTATAATGAAACCAAAACCAAAAGTGTAAATCCGATTGATCGGAAGACATTGAAATCTACCATGACGATATCTCATAGATTCCATTCAAAACGTTTTGTACGATAATGGCAAAGAATTTCCACTTTTTGTCAGTCAGTTTTATCAATATAAAATAGGTGACTACCTTCTCGCCCTACGCCGACGTCTTGGTTCCTCTTCCTCAACGATTTCCATGGAATTGACTGCGTCCTTCAATGACGCAAAGAATCTCTCCTCAAATTCCAAATCAGGAAACTCAGGATCCTCCTCTTTCAGCACGGTCAATGTCTTCTCATATTTTTCCACAACTACAGTCATCTTTTCCTTGATTTCAATGGAATTGCTCTGCAAGCCGATGGTCACCATCCGTTTGTACAGGTTCATCAAGTCAGCATGTGATGCATCAAATTTTTCACCATCCGCTTCACAGAGGGACACAAGAGGCTCCAACATCAGATAAGTGGAATAGGCCGCTTTCGCATTACGGAGGTCTATAGTGCTGATATAGGCAACATTGGACCACAAATGGAATGATGTCGTCATTTCACTTTCCAAAAACCTTCGGCCATATGTCCAATAAAGGTTTTCCAGCCGGCTCAAGGTACGCTTCAGCGGATCAACCTCTCGGGGATCCTGGGCCAATTGGTCAAGAATTGTTTTGCTGACCAAAATCTGAATCCAATGGGCAGCAACTATTCTCTGACTCTCAAGCTTATTGTCCATCAAGGATTGTATAATGGAGTTCCAGAATGAGCTCGCCAACCGTCGGTAGCTGTTTTCCATTGCACGGTACGGAGGTGTCTGAATCGCAATCCCATGACTGAACATCTGGTAGGTTTGGATGAGAAGATCCCAAAATGAATCTGGAACACCCTTGACAAATTGACCCAGCTTCCTTAGATAAAAACTTACAACAGGATACCGTTGCTTGTCAGGATACGGCTGATACAGCAGCATGTCCAACAGCAATGCATAGACCATCCGTTCAACAGCCTGAGTGGTGGATTCATCCAATTCAAAAACCACTTCCTCCTCTTCGGAGCTTTCACTGTCCTCCCCTTCTTTCTTTATTTTCTTCGGAAGCACCGGGTTTTCAATGAACTTGGCCAGTTCCAAAAACAGTGAATATAGGTAGTTGACTATGCCTCTGAACTGTGAACGGGTCAATGGACGGGTCTTGGGCTTTTCTCCCTCCTTCAGTTCCTGCCCCTTCAAAGGAATCAGTTTCTCTCCCCGTTCGCCTTTGAGCCATGTGTTGTCCTTCAGTGAAGCATAAACCTCCAGATCAAGGTACGTTTCGACCGTGTTGGCAAAGGAACTGTCCAACTCCTTGAGTTTCTCCATTATGGCATCCTGAACACTTTCGCCAGTAATCGGCCCCAAAAACACCTCAAACAGCATGTCTACAATATGAAAATAGCTCTGCTCCAATTTTTCCTCAGGAATCTCGTTCAACCAGTCCTTGGCCGTACGTTTCAGGTCATCCATGGCCTTGACATGCTCGCTGGAACGGAACTTCTCCACAATTTCGGACACCTTATCCTCCGTCAGAAGACGCAGCAGTCCCTGATAAAGGATAAATCGAGGTACAAATGCACTCAGGCTCATCTGATCGAAAACTGATTTCCCATCTGCCTTCTCTTGACCCCTTTTCTCCTTGACCTGAGCCGCTTCAACAATGTACATCAGTTGGGGCAACTGACTGTCACGGATATCAGAAAACAGATTCATCGGAACCTCAAGCTGTTCCAGGACATCAATGAAAAATTCGTCCCTCAATTCTGAAAACAATCGGATAGGATTCGGAAGTCGGTGTACCATTTCTTTCCCTAAGCCCAACTGCTTTCTGGATTTTTAAAATGATCAATGCAGACCCTCATTTATATACACCCCTTGAGTGTTTTGTTGTCAATCCCTCTCTTTACACTTCAACGTTTTTCCTTCATCCCTTCCCAAACAATTTTCTAACCATCAGCTCGCACACATTCCTGTGAACTTTCTCACAGCTGTACAACTGGCAGTCCTCGGATTCTCCCTCGCCGCACCATTGGGACCTGTCAACATGGAAATCATCAAGCAGGCCTTCCAAAAATCCAGAGGGTTCATTTTCAGCATGATGACAGGAATCGGAGCAATGTCCGCTGATTTTGTCATTGCCATCTCTGTCTTCTTCATCGGAACAGAAATCCTTCAGAACCTAATTGAAAATGATTGGGTAAAATTCACCCTCTTCATGCTGAACGCATCAATCCTCGGATTCATAGGCGTCTCAGCACTTAGAAGCAATCCGCATGATGTCGAATTCGGCCAAAATCCGATTGATGCAGAAAATGCAAATTTGCCAATCATCAGACAATATCTGATAGGGTTCATCCTTGTCACTACATCACCATGGAGCTACCTTTGGTGGATCAGTTTCGGCCCGTTCGTCCTCAGTCTGGACATCCCGCTTGCAACCATTTGGGACAAAGCACTCGCAGCAGGAATGTTCCTCTCCGGAATCTTCGCATGGGTACTCCTGTTTTCCTTAATCCTTGCCACTTCTAATGCATATGCATCCAAAAAATTTGTCACAATTGTCACAAAGGCATCAGCAGGACTCATCCTCCTGTTTGCACTCCGCGTCCTCTACGAGGCAGTCAGAATCTTCATCTAAGCAACCTGCGGAAACATCTTGATTGATTTCGCATAGCGGATCTCCATAAGACCGCACAATCGACCGTACAAATGTTCAACCTGCCGCAGATGCGAATTGGCATGCCGTTCAGAAACCAAATGTGCAGCCAAGGCACTTTTCGGCATCGACAATGACCGTTCAACCTTGTCCAGCCCACGAAGCAATGTATCTTTGGAAATATACCGCGGATTCCGAGGAGAGCCGCGCGTCAGGTTCCATCGGTAGTCACGGGCAAAAATATCCTTGCTTTTGATCTTCCTATAGATGCCCGTCCTCATGTTCAAAATGCCAAACACCATCCGCCAAAAAATGAAGGGAGAGGTATCTATCTGCACGACATGCATCACAATTTCCGCTATCGTTCTCTTGTTCCTGTAGACCTGCTGATTCAGCTCACCCTCAGATAGATTGCCCACTATCTCCCGCAACCGCCCCAAACGGGCCTCTTTTGACTCCAGAATAGTGTCATACGAGTACACATCAACAAAATGGCACATTCTGATATTTGTAGCTAACCTAGCAAAAAAATATCGCTACAGGCTCAAAATCTTTAAAAGACATACGGAAACAGTGTCGGCACTTTTATGGACAATCTTGGTTCAGAAATTCCAATCGGTCAAATGTGATTATGGAGTGAGTTTGAGCGACATACTGGTCTAAGAAATGCTTTTTGTCAAACAAATCAGATTTTTATTGGTGAAGAACAAATTATTCAATTGACAAATCCTTAAAGAGCAAAGTTCCAGAAGTTCAAGAATAAGGCAAAAAAGATTCTTGCAAACTGCAAGGAACTGACAACATTGTCCGCCAATAGCTTTCCGTTTCAAAGTTCGTTTGATCAAAATGAAATTGTCTGATATTGTCAGCCTGATTCGATCAAATCTTTCCATCCAAAAAGAAAAATATCGATAAACTTGGAGCATTACCTAATGTCAGGGGATAGCATTGAAGAGATTAGGTATTTACATGATATTACTATTTATTTTGCCTCTTTCTCCCGTAAAAGGAGATAAAATACAAAATGGTGACAATTAGCTATATGAAGATAATTTAGGTAGAAATACAATGAATCAACTTTAAAAATTGTCCAATACATCAAAGGTGATCCAGTTGCTTTGGCAGCAATC
>JALUTL010000224.1 GCA_027016475.1 Candidatus Heimdallarchaeota archaeon | reverse complement strand
GAATTGAGTTTTGGTTTATGAGGGAATCTTATGTTTCTTGATTGTCCAGATTTGCGGTTCATATCGAAGGAGCCTCATTTCATCAATTATCAATTCCCAAAGAAGGGGTTTCTTCACATAACTAAAGTTAACGAATTGCTGTCGCTCATTGAATCTTCATCAACAATTCCTACAAAGCAAATTGCGGACATTCTTCAGGGACATCAATTAACACAGACCCTCCCCTATATGGAAGAAGATGAGCTGGCGGATTTTCTTCGGCATGTCCTCATCCTCAACAGCGATAAATTGGATTGGGACTATATAGACCAGCATCTGATGAAATTGAATTCAAGGTTTCCATCTCGATGGAAATTCCCACATGTAGATTTGGATGATGCAGTCAGGGAGCTGTTCTCATCAATTGTTTTGATCAACCCAACATCTGAAGAGTTAAATCTTCTGGATATGTTTTTATTGGATTACTCAGGAGCCCTTCCTCTTGATTTGGATTTCTATAAAAAACTGTTATTTGATTTTGAAACTAAATACAGGCCAATAAGTTTTTTGAAATATATGGAACTTTATACTGCATACTTGAATGAATTGTATTGGGTCAAAAAGGACAATTTTGAGTTCAGGAAGTTGATGATAAAACTTGAACAATTCTTTGATCTCTTAAATGTAAAATTTAGGGAAAACCTGACTATCTCAGATTTGTCTCGTTACTTGTTGGATCTCTCAATAAGTAGAATAAAATTACTGAAACCAAAATTCACAATTGACCTTGATGTTCATACCCTGATGAAACTGCAAAATCTCATCACAAAAAATGGGGGAATATCCATGTCGTTAACTTCATGGATATTGGGGGCTTTTCTGGCTGTCCATGTTCTCAGTATCAGGCAAATAATAACAAATATTGAGGTCTTTGTGTCCATAATCAACAAAATTTTCCAATTTTTGATCCCTTACAGTTCTATATCAGAATTCAAAAAAGCCATTGCTGACATTGTCAAAAAAACTAGACTTCATCCATATCTATTTCTTTTCATGATGGAAGGTTATTCTGCCTGTACAGAATTGTTGAACTATCTTATCCGAAGGCTGATATCTTCTTCACATAGATCCCATTACGTTTCAATCTATCATGAACTTGTTGAATTCATTGATGAAATATCTTCAATTTACATTAATTGTTATTACAACATGCACTCAGAACACAAGAACACATCTTTTTCATTGAACTTTGCAAAACCTTTGATGATGGCAGGGTTCGAAAAAATCATGTTTTATGACAAAATCTACTTTTTCCACTGTGAAAACATGTCACTGGAACGGAAGCACAAAAAGCTTGAACTCTTGTTGGAGTACTGCAGAAAGAAAAAACCTGAACTATACCATTACATTGAAAACATACTCCTGATTGAGAATCAAGATTATTTTGCAGAAAAGCACAAAGAATACGAACTGCTTCGTGAAAAGTTGAATGAAAAGGAGAAAGAAATGTATTTGTTTTCAAGCTTCTTTGAGAATGAAGTTCTCAAAAAATTGGCAATCATATTGAAACAACGTCATGCTTCAGAAAGAATTCCTATAGTTCGACTTGTTCCACCTCAAATATATGCAATCCAATACATTAAGCAGTGGTTGCAGATATTTTATTCAACGGGATTTATGTTTGAAGAACTTTTTTCATTGTTGTTTCCTATTGTATTGGATTTACAGGCAGAGAGAATCGAAAAAGAATACAACAATCAAAATTTTGCATTGGCATTTGTCCAATCTGTAAACTATGTACTGATGGCCAAAGTTCAGGAAGAGCTAGAGGAAGAGTTTTTGACTCTAGGAAGTAAAAAGGTACTAGAAGGATTGAACAAAGAAATCATTTCAATTGTTCAGTCTTTTATCAAGGAGGATTCTTTGAAGGCAGTTTCTCATCTGACACGAGATATAGGACATGCTTTGTTGAATGAACTTAGTGAAAGGACATCATCTAATTCAACGATGGGGAAAATTCAGCAACTGTATAACACGTTTCATACAGAAACATTGGAAAGTCTTGGAAAAACACAGCTGGACATTGGAGAATATGCAAATGTTGTTGTAGCCTTCTCTTCGTTGCTCCATAAATTGGATCAGGATGAAAGCCAATCAATCCGAGATTTAATCCAATCATTTGAGGCAAGTTTACCAGCCACTCTAAAAGACGAGAAACCCTATTCGATTGGCAGCTCAATTCCATTTGTCCCATTGAGGCATGAGGAAATTTTGGCAGAAGCGATACGGCTCTTCCCGATGATGATCAACATCCCTCCATCATTTTTTGACATCAAATCTGAGACATAACGTTTTCTTCCAGCATAACACGATCACAATAATAGCACCGAACCAAAAGTGGTGATTTTTGAATAACCTTGAACTTGGTTTTTACAGGTTCGCGATAGTTAGTCACACATGTAGGGTTATTGCATTTCAAAACTTCTTCTATCTCATCAGGAACTTCCAATACTACTTTTGACCGGACATTGTAATCTTCAATTGTTGAAATGGTCACACCAGGTGCAAAAATACCGAGTGCATCCAGTTCAGTTTTTGTCAAAGTCCTGTCATGAACCTTCACGATATCTTTAAGCCCTAGTTTGGTTGATTTAACATACATTCCGATTGTAAGAGTGTGTTGTTCCCTGTCCAATCCCATTAGGTTTACAAATTTCAGCGCTTTTCCAGCAGGAATTCTGTCTATGACAGTTCCGTTTCTGATTTTTGATACGAGCATTTCCTTTTTTTCCATGTCATTCACCTACCAATGTTGTCAGGAGCGCCATCCGCGTCCATACTCCGTTTTTTGCCTGCTCAAAATATTTAGCTTGTGGAAGGCGATCCACTTCATAAGCAATTTCATTTACTCTGGGCAATGGATGCAAAATTATGCTCTCTTTCTTCATTGTTTGGGCCATAGCACCTGAAAGAACATAGAAATCTTTGACTCTTTCATAGCTTGCCTCATCAGGAAATCTCTCTTTTTGCACTCTTGTCATATACAATACATCAAGTTCTGGCAAATGAGATTTCAGATCCTGTTTGATATAAGTTGTCAGTTTTCCGCTGATGTCGTTCATGACACTCATCCTAACCCTGAGTTCAGGAGGTGAGAACAAGTAAATTTCAATTCCAGAAAATTTGGCCAATGCATAAAGCAATGAAGGAATTGTTCTTCCATATCTCAAATCACCAACAAGTCCAATTTTGAGACCATCGAGTCCGTCAAAATGCTTGTGGATTGTGTATACATCTAGTATAGCTTGGGTTGGATGTTCTTGAATTCCAGTTCCGCCACTGATGACAGGGACATCACTGTATTCTGTTGCAATCCTTCCACTGCCTTCAAGGAAATGTCGAAGTACAATTACATCGGAATAGGCAGATGCCATTCGGACAGTATCTGCAATCGATTCTCCTTTTTTTGCGCTGCTCACATTGGCATCAGCAAACCCCAATACCTTACCATTCAGCCTATGCATTGCCGATTCAAAGGATAATCTTGTTCTCGTACTTGGTTCATAGAACAAGGTTGACATGATTTTTCCCTTCAACCGGTCAGAATATGCATGAGGATTCGTCTCTATATCTTGGGCTAACTCAATCAAGTTCAAAATTTCCTTTGTTGAAATATCTCTTATGGAAACCAAATGTTTCATGAAAACGACCTCTGTTTTGGAATCAAAATAGCGGTTATAAAGTAATCCCAAGATGTCTCTAGAATTTTTGTTCGGGTTTAAACTCTTAGCATTCTCGGGTTTTTGTACAAAACCATTTCATTGTGTTCTATTTTCAAAGGCGCCTCGCTTTTCTTCAGTTCCTTCAATCTTTCTTCAATGTTCTTTTCCACTTCATCTGCAAAATTAGCGAAGCCGACAAATATAATCAGACAGTTCAAAAGCTCGTCAGGCAGTGAATATGTTTCCTTGTCCAGACGACTGGTGGGTGTGCCGCCTATGTTGAATTTTGAACCAT
>JALUTL010000223.1:472-3999 GCA_027016475.1 Candidatus Heimdallarchaeota archaeon | reverse complement strand
AAATACACCTTGCCCCCACCTTCAATCGTACATCAACTCCATACTTTTAGAACATTTGCACAATACCCTACCAAACACGATATATTTTCAAATGAAACAGGACAATCAAATGCAATACATGAAATGCAAAATATGCGGCAAGTCTATCAGAAAGATTGATGCCGAAAACCACCTTCTTGCATTCCATTCAGTAGACATGATTCCGGATCCGCCAAACAAACCCAAAACAATGGTGCAACCAAAAACAAAATCCAAGCAACCAATCATCGTTGATGGAACCAATGTTGCCTATGCAACAGGAGAACCCTCCATTAGCAACATCAAAAAGGTAAGAATTTCTTTGGTCAAACTCGGATTCCAGCCAATCATATTTGTAAGCAACGCACTCAGATACAAAATAGACCAGCCTAACGAACTCCAGAGACTCATCAACATCGGATGGATAATCGAAACCCAAGGAGACAGGGACGACGATCTGGACATCATTGAGGAAGCAATCGGAAAAAACGCATCAATCGTCTCCAATGACCGATTTGCACAGCACAGGGAAACCTACGCCGAAAAATTCGACTTCAACTCCCGCTTGGTTCCGTTCAACCTCCAAAAAGAAGTCGTGTTTGAAAACCTCCCCAAACACTGACCCCACCAACGAACGATCAAGTCACCATCAATTCGCTTAAATCCATTCCAACTTTACACTAACCATGCACACTGTCGTTGAGGACATTCCACAAAACAAAGCCGCAAAAACAATCAAAAAGGGATTGATGGCTTTTATTGTAGCCGCATCCGCCTTCTCGCCTCGATTGACTATCAAACTCTTGCTGACAACCAACTTACAATTGCTCCGGTTGTAGATATTCTCAGAACCCTGATGATAGCATATTTACTTATAGGCACCCCAATCCTCATAGCCTGCGTTGCATTCTTAAAATTTGCAGAAAAAAACAGAATCTTCGACTCGCCACTTCCACATTTTCCACAATTTCGGCATTCATTGATTTTATCATAATCCTGCCATTGCCGTTCAACAATCTCCATACCTTCTTGCTCGGAATCCCAATGGCAATCTATCTAATGGCAGCATTGGGCATAATTCTATTCATTGATCTCAATAATGAACTTCATATAACAAATGACATCACCAAAAACCAAATTGTCCATCACCAACTGTTGACCTCTCCCCTGATAACAGCAAAAACGACGAAAACATACAAACCAGACCAGAACGGACAGTATGCAATAGGAATATTTCTCATTGCAGGAAAAACAACATTTTGGGGAAAAGTGCCAACCACACTGAAATATCTTGACCACAATCAATTTTTGGCATTCCCAAGCACTTCACATAAATACAAGTTCCATCAGTTTTCTGTCGTCATTCTCGATCCTACAAACAGAAAACAAATCAACAAACCTAGTCAAGGGATCCTGAAACAAGCCCTGTCCTATGCAGAATGCTTAAAGTTCCTCGAACAACTAAAAGAAATAATTGACTACAAAATCATAGATCCCAAATGAAACAGATCAAAAATCCATCACAGCATAGAATTAACCATGCTTGGATATAACCACATTTTTTCCTATTCATTGGATATACGCTGTTATGGCCATCCCCGAAAAAATTATAAACGCTTGTGCCAATAGATGAATCGTAGCCGCTCCTTGTTTTTTCTTGGGCGGCTACCTCCCTCCCCCCACTGTTAAAATTCTCAGGATCCATAATGAGTTGCATCAAACGAATGCAGTCAGTTCCCCAACTAAAATCCACTAAAATTGTCTGGATAAAAGAAAGTCCAAATGCCAAGGGTGGGAATTTCATCCCACTACCCTGGATGTCATCAGGAATGCCATCAGAAGGAATGTCGGCTATGCTGACCTCTCCGATGAATCAAGGGCCATCATTGATCTCGGACTCAGCAGAATAGCCCCCAATGACAACAATGTCATGCTATACTATTTTGAATTGGTTATGAATGCAAGGAATGACATCAGCATTGCCAGAAGGCTCGGATGGGTTGAATGGGATGAGCTCAGCCATATCGAAAGGGTGACCGAACCACCTCTTGAATTCAAGGAGGACTATTACGGAATTGTGGCATATCTTACCAAGGGAAGGAACATTGATATCGACCGCAGACTATTCAGGATGTTCGATATTGTACTCATTGAGCTAAGATCCAACAAGATTAGAAAACATGATCCCTCATCTATGCCATGACCATGTATGACCAGATCCAGCATTTCTATAGTATGCTCAAAAGGTATAACTTCATGGATTTCAAACAGTTCGAAGCAAATCATAAGAGATGGAGAAAGTTCTTCAGGGAAGGGTATCAGACCTATCAGAACCCAAATGAGGTGTTTTCAGACCTCCTGGCACCCACGTTTGCTCAAGGCTCAATGGCAACCGTTGATGTCAGCGGAAAGCTTATCTATATTGATGTCCTCGTTTATGACTATTTACCCATTAGAGTCTTCATAAGGTTCAATGTTGATGAGCACCTGAATGGTTTGGACAACATAGGATACCGCAAGAAGACTATTGAACTCCTGCGCAAGCAGGCAGCACTCACGGACAGGCTCGAAGAGCTGCTTCAGGCATTCTCCAGACCGGAGGATGTCATCGAACGTATTAGTGCTGAAATTCATCAGCTCAATGAACAGGCCCTCAAACGGATCATTGCCTGGTTCTCCAACATTCTTGAATAGAAGAATGCACGGGTGAAAAAATATGCCGTCATTGCTCTTTAGAAACGCAGTATTTAAATCAAATAAAACATTGAAAAAGTTTATCAGAAGGCATTCAGACATCTCCATCGAACCCACAATCAATATATATTACTCAAAGGAATCGGTTCCCGTTACGCAGGATAGACTTGATCAGTTTACTGAAAAGTATATTGATCAACATGAACTCGAAATCATTGATGAGTTCATCCTCAAGAATATCGTCGCTGGAACCCTCCCCGAACACCATGTCATTCCAATGATTGATTATTATAAAGGCTATTCCTATTCATTCGCAGAGATATGTGGAAACTTTGGGTTCGGTTTGCAAATCGAAGAATTACCATCATGTTCAATGAACAGGGAAAGACTGACGTTATCGCCGTTAGGTTCGACACTGATGCCTGTGAACTCGTAGAATTACCTGAACTGACCTCAATCCGTATACCATGCACCTACCCAACATTCGATCTTGCTTCCATCGTTTCGAAGAATGTTGATATTCTTGAACTTACCGGAACCTTCTCCCTCCTCAATGAAGAAAGAATCTATGAATACAAAAACCTTTGTAAACTTCAAATGATACCTACAGGAGTCACAAATAGACCATTGTTCCAGCAACCGGTACACCTTTCAAAATTTCAGGATATCGAAACTGTCGAACTGTACAGGTCTCACGTAATAATTGATGAACCCCTAAAGAGACATTCCTTCCTGAAATTGACTGTTTGTACCCTGTCGGTGAAAATGCCTATCCGTCGTTTGTCAAGGCTATACCTCCATAGGACTAGACTCGT
>JALUTL010000223.1:0-462 GCA_027016475.1 Candidatus Heimdallarchaeota archaeon | reverse complement strand
ACGGAATAAAGGACTTGGCTGTTGCCTTCCCAAATGCATATCCAAAAAGGGCTGAAATATATGGATAAGTTTCAAGACATGCATCTCAAAATGGCGCAAACGTCAAATCAAAAAATAGATACGGAAACAGATCATGGGAGAACAATAAATTATCTCGTCGGATCCACGCTTATATGCTTCAGCGGATGGATAAATTCCGCGAGGAAACTTGACCATGATTACTACCAAAACCAATATATTTCTACTTCCAAATGGAAAATCAGAAAGTGCCAAGGTCGCCAAGCTCGGTCAAAGGCGAAGGACTTAAGATCCTTTCCCATCGGGGTTCGTGGGTTCAAATTTTCACTACTGCGGTAGTGGGATGAAATTCCCACCCTTGGCATTTTCAGATATTTTCTTGTCAGTGAGTTTGAGGATTTGCAAACATGAGTTGACGGCGGGTCAATGGATTATCAGGTGGAC
>JALUTL010000222.1 GCA_027016475.1 Candidatus Heimdallarchaeota archaeon | reverse complement strand
ACTTTATCATTCAATTTCTAAATGTGCATGTATTCTTAAAAAGAATGGTTTATCTCGGAAAATTTCCCAAAATACCTCCAGTGAACACAATTTTGTCTGTTTCTCTAGTTGCAGTAACTGTATCTATACATCTATAATGAATGAATTGAAGGTAGGTTTGGTTATGGATTGTGTCATCAGCTGAAGAAAGAAAAAAGGAATATTACTACAATAAAGCCAAAGAAGAAGGATACCGGTCTCGTGCTGCCTATAAGCTCAAACAAATCCAGAACAAGTTTTATGTCATTAAACGGAACAATGTAGTTGTTGACTTGGGTGCTGCTCCAGGAGGTTGGACTCAGGTTGCAAGCGAGTATGTAGGGAAGAAAGGAAAAGTAGTTTCTGTGGATAAACAGGCTATCTCTCCGTTTGATTTACCGAATGTGGAAGTATTAAGAATGGATATGAGGGATGAACGTTTGCCGGCAGTCCTTTTGTCGTTGACTGGCGGCCTTGCGGATGTTGTTCTCTCAGATTTGGCAGGAAATGTGACTGGAAATTGGTCTTTGGATGCCGACAGACAAAACTATTTGGTACAATTGGCACTGGAAACATGCCATCGATTGCTGAAGAATGACGGAACGTTTGTCACTAAGGTTTTCCGTGGTCCAACAATACAGGAACTTGATGAAGAAATTAAACCATGGTTTGAAAAAATAAGAAGGTTTCGACCCCCTGCCACCCGAAAAAAGTCTGCCGAAGAGTTTTACATCTGCACAGGATACAAAGGAAACGTTGAGGAGGCATAAAATGTCGATTCCAGCGATTCAAGAGATAAAGGGGTATATTACTCCATTAAGCAAATGGGATGATTCCTTCCCTTTGACGATGTACAAGGAAGGCACAACTTCATTCTATATCCCTTCTGCTGACAATGTCTATGATGCTCCTGCATTCTTCAATCCAGTGATGGTGCTTAATCGCGATGCAACCTTACTTTTTTCCAAAGTCTTTTCGGAAAAGATGAAGAAAAGAATACGGTTTTTTGAGCCGCTTGCAGGGATTGGTGTCCGTGGCCTGCGAATGGCTCATGAAATTGAAAATTCTGTAGAAGAAATCGTAATCAACGATTTTGGAACGGATTCTTCAAAATTATCCAGGTATAACCGGAGCATTTTGTCTGAATATGACAAAGTGCATCAATTTAAAAGAGAGGCAAGAGCTCTCTGCCTCGATCTGGCAGAATCGTTCAAAAAATACCATTATATCGATCTAGATCCATTTGGATCACCTGCTCCATTTATCGATTTCATCTGGCCCCCACTTGCAAGAAATGGAATGGTGTCAGTTACTGCAACGGATATGACTGCTTTGGCAGGTGTTTTTCCTGACGCTTGCCATAGAAAGTATGGCGCCCAACCGTTAAATAATGCACAGACACATGAAATTGCTGTGAGGATTTTGATATCCTTGATTGTTCGTTCTGCTGCACGATTCGAAAAGGGAGTAAAACCAATTTTTTCAATGTCATCAGATCATTACGTAAAGGTGTTTCTTTTGGTCAAGGAAGGAAGAGGCGCTGCAAATGAAAGCGTTTCCCAAATACAAACCGCAAAATTTTGTCTGAAATGTCAAAATTGGAGATGGGAGAATGAAAGCAGCAAATTTTCTTGTTGTGGAAAAACGGCCCAAGTTGGTCCTTTATGGAATGGAAACCTGTATTCCCAAGAATGGTGTGATTCTGCAAAATTAATGTTGGAAACAATCAATCTTCCCACAGAGAGAAAGCTGAGGAAGATGTTGCAGGAAGGAACGAAATCGGCAGATCTACCTTTTTACTATTCTTTAGAACTGGTTTCATCGAAACTCCATACCAGCACACCACCCATGAAGAGCATAATTGAAAAGTTGAGAGATTATGGTTTCAGAGCGGAGAAAACAACCTTTAGAAAACAGGCGTTGAGAACTGATGCACCCTATTGGATTGTTGAAGACACAATAAGAATGATTTTAAATAAATAACGAATTACTCATTAATCCACAAACATATAACTATTTTTGACATAATGTAAACCATGTGAGGATCAATATGGCATTTTGACGAACCCAACCAAAGATTTATGAACTTAAGACCAACCAAGATTCTGATGGACAGTACAGAGAAAAAAGTTGTTGCGATAGGCTTGATATCCCTACTTGCAGTAGTTGGAAGCATCGCAGGTACAATTCTATACCAGCAGATGCAGGAACCAGAGGTTCAGTTGGAAAATTTGTGGGCAGCCAAGGATTTCACCTTGCGAAATTACAATAACGAAAGTATTTCTTTTTCAGATTATGCCTCCAAGGTGAGACTAGTCACTTTTGTATATCTGAAATGTCCTGATGGATGTAGTCTAATTTCTGTAAAACTGGCTCAAACTTTTTCACGCTATTTTGAGTTAGGAAAAGCCGAGGACATCGCAATTCTAACAATAGATTTTGACTACGTGCATGACACCTCCAATGAGCTGAAGGAATTTGCAGAAACAATTTCCAAGATTGAACACAAGAATCAGCAGTTTCTTTATGGAAGTGAAGAAGAAATAAAGCAAGTTGCGTTGGATTGGAAGTTCTTCTTTTCGCCCATAAATTCTACAACACATTTGAACGAATTGAATCCCGATCACGATGGAGGTAGCCATTCTGCTTTATGGGTTCATCAATTCATCGTATATTTGGTAGACAAGCATGGGCAAGTGCAGAAATTATTTACGGGATTGGAATGGGACAATTCTGAATTATACCGATATATTGATTATCTGATTGAGCAGTAGGTTAGAAATATTTATACCATCCAACATTAGTTTAGAAGTTTTACCAAACTCTCGAAATAAAGCTTAAATACCACAAAACCATGATTACATCTAGTTTCAAACTGATAAGGATGAGAGATTATGCTTGAGGGCAACAAGAAATTTTACTTGGATGAAACAGGGCATGGGAGATATGAAGCAAAAATAAACACCACCTATGAGTCCAATTTGGAGCAAAGTATACTGGATTTGTTGAACAAGTGCCGTGAAACCACTCTAACTGAAGTAACTGCAAAATTTGGAGATTATCCACAGGTTCACAACAAATTGAAGGATCTAGTGCTTGAAAACAAAATTTTCATGTATGAATCAAAAGTGAAGACTGAGGACAGGCTAGAAATTGAGAAAAAAGTGAAAATAGTTGATCCTAATGCATCAAGCTGGAATCCATTCAATGCTCAACCTTGCCTTACATGCATGATTATGAGTGAGTGCCAGTTAGGCAATCCTGTTTCCCCTGCCACGTGCCAAGAATTTCAAGAATGGTTAGAGTTTGAAATTGAGTTTGAAATGCTGGATGACTAAGAATATGTAGGATAACAGCCGAGAAATTAATATAATTGATTGATTTTGGTCATCTTATGGAAACCGTTGAAATTGTCAAAGCCCCAGAGCCGGTCATCTGGAAGACATTATCCAATAAAGCGATTCGAAAGGTTTTGACTGCGATTACATTGCTCATGCTGATTTTCTTTCCAACCATCACACTTACAGATAATGGACAAATAGTTGAATCAATTTACTATTTCCCGTGGGCAATCTTTCGCATCTTCAATCCAGTTGCGGCATACAATACTTCTCAGTTGCAAATGGCACCTTTGCCAGTGTTAATCCTCTTCATGCTACCTACATACTATGCAATCTTTTCTGCTTTTCAGTTTCTCAAAGAAGATGCCAATCTCTTGTCTCTTTCAATAAAAATTGCGGGTGCAGAGCTAATCCAATTGATTATCATTGCCTTTTCATTGATGTCAGGAGCTCCCAGTGAAGCTAGAACCATATTTGCTTGGAGACAAATCATTTTGGTTGTGACGTATGCATTAGTGGCTGTTGCTTTATTCGTTGAAAAAGCAAGGTTGGATTTATACAGACAGAGTAGAAAATCCTAGACAGAAAGTAATGAAAAAACGAACTTGGAAAGAAATGTTGATTAATTTATGAATTCATCCTAGGCCAATGAGTGATCGGTTGTCAAGGATATTGAACCATGAAATAAGCAATGTGAACAACCACCTTCCTAAACGTCCAATTACATTGAAGTCTTTGTTGCGTCTGGATAACAAGGCCCTTCCGACACGTACAGGTGACAAATATGTGTTTGATGACAAAGAAGTAAGCCAAATTGCATCAATGCTTGATGAAGAGGATTTTTCAGAAGTTGAATTGCCGATTTTCCTTACACGCAGGAGAGATCTGGGCACTGGAGCGTTTTATGTTGGTGGATCGCGAGGAAATGTATATCTTGTCCAAAGAATCCTTGGTAATGTCACAACTAAATACTCAACATGGAAATTGATAGCAGATGTTGAAAAACTACGATTAATCTATAGGCCGGAATACGCCATAGTAAGAAAAATGTTGAAAACATGTACTGTTCCAGCATTTAGTTGAATTTGTTCAAATGATGCACGCAATAGGTGGTTGTATTTACTCGAAACGAAAAAATCTTTTATGCACTCCCACTAGTTAATCATATGGATAGCGACGACCCTCTCATCTATGATTGGAACTTGGTAAATTTCAAGACCAATCATACAACAAAAATTATGTTGGATGACGAAAGCTTAAGAGATGGCTTACAATCACCTTCCACTATTGATCCACCGCTTGAAAAAAAGTTGCGATTGGTTCGATTGATGGAACAGCTCAAAATTGACGGCGCGGACATTGGTTTTCCTGGATCCACAAAAAAAATGTACCACGATGTTCTAGCAATTTGTGAGTTAATAAGAGACGAAGGTTTCAAGCTCTTTCCAAATTGTGCCGCTCGCACTGTTGAAGCAGACATCAAACCCGTGATTGAAATAAGCCATAAGGTGGGAATTCCAGTGGAAGTGGCAGCATTTCTAGGCTCCTCCCCAATTAGGATGAAGGTTGAAGGATGGAGCAAGGAAAAACTTCTGGAATTGACAAAAAATGCAACGAGACTATGCATTGACAACAATGTACCAATCATGTTTGTTACTGAAGACACCACCCGTGCAGATCCCGAGATTTTGAAAGAGGTTTACTTGACAGCGGCCGATGAAGGTGCACAGGCAATTTGTCTTTCAGATACCGTGGGACATGCCACCCCACATGGCACCTATCAGTTGGTTTCCTTCATCAAAAATATGTTGAAAGAAGCTGGCCATGAAAAAGTACGAGTGGATTGGCATGGCCACAGAGACAGAGGATTGAGTATTCCAAATGCATTGATGGCGATTGAAGCAGGAGCAGATCGTATTCATGGGACTGGTTTGGGCATAGGAGAGAGATGCGGAAACACACCAATGGACATCTTATTGGTGAATCTCAAGCTTATGGGATACCCAGGATTTAAAGACAGAGATCTTTCCATGCTTTCAGAATACACGGAACTTGTTTCGGAGATGGTTGGCATAGATATACCCCCCAACTATCCAGTAATGGGCAAAGATGCATTCCGTACAGCAACGGGAGTTCATGCTGCCGCCATCATGAAGGCCCAAGCAAAGAATGCACATTGGGGAGATGTCGTTTATTCCGGAGTCCCTGCAAGGGAATTTGGAAAAGAACAGATCATTGACATTGGGCCCTTGAGCGGGCTATCAAATGTGAAATACGTGCTAAACCAACTACAAATTGAACCGTCTGATGAAAACTGCCAAAAGGTACTTCAGTATGCTAAAGATAACGCACGGGTTTTATCAAAGGAAGAAGTAGAGGCCTTATTTATTACAGCGCAATAGTTCATAAAGTATTATATAATGACAAATCTGGGCATATAAAAATAGAGAAATGAATATCAAAGCAGTTTTTTGCACTACCTATTAAGAAGGATATAAATGGTAAAAAATCACTTGTTATGTTTGGCAACCAGAGGTGAATGCACACATGAAAAATATGGTTAAATCTCTAATGCTCGCAACTTTAATGGTTCTATCGGCAGGAATAGTTCTTTCGCCGATCACCGTTCAGGGTGATGCAACAACAACTTTTGAAACCGGGGATCGGCTACATTTTGAAGGATCATCAAATACCAGCGATTCAGAATCTAATCTCATTTCGATCTATCGTGATGCTGGCTTCAATGATTCTTTTGCTTTGGCAAGGGAAGAATACAATAATCGAAGCTTCAGTTTGTTTGGAGACACCAATACAAGCATCTTCGTATTGAGACATACAAGAGGCTTTGATACTGTTTTCTTCATCGATTCGATGATCAAAGCGAATGCAGGAAGTAAATTTGAGGAAACCGGATATTTGTATGATTCAAACCCCGATAATCCATTCAATGACACATGGTCACATTCAGAGGATCTCTCCGGCAGGATGGAGCATGATGGAACAGTTGAAATATCCCAGCCCAATGCAACATATGCATTCATGCCTGAAGAATTCTATTACGAAGACGGATCATTTAATTTTACTGAAGATGGAGATGGAGACGGCTTTCCTTTTGCACTTCCTGCATTACAGATTGATGTTGAGAAATTGGTCACAACCGGATCAAAAACAATGACAATCAATGGAGCAAGCCAAACATTAACAACTAGGGTATTCTCAATGAATGCAACTGGAATGATTACAGCCAATGTTTCAGCTACATTACCATTAGGTCCAGAAAATGACCCCAACACACCTTTGATCAATACCATCATACATATTACAATAATTGTTGACGCAAGGGTAGTTTTCGAATTCGATCAAGCAACAGGTATTCCAGTATCGGTTTATCGATCAGATAGCCTCTCAATGAACGGTTCATTGGAAGCCCTACCTCAGAATGTGACATTTTTCGATGAGTTCAGCCAAACAGATGTCACAATGAGAGTCAGCCTTAATGGAACATTTGATTTTGAAAATTCATTTGAGCAAAATCTGGAGTTGGTGTCAGCTTCAAGCCACTTTAGAAACACCAGACCAGTTTCAAGTGGATCGCCACCAATCATGGAAAATGATGTACTGAACTACTCAACATTTGGAGGCAATTCCATTGATGTGGTTTCTATCCAAGAATTCAAGAAAGAAACGGGAGATCTAACCAGTGAATATTTTGAAAGAAAGATACACAGGGAGGAACATGTTGAAGGAGATACCTCCTTTGAGGTTTACCGGCATTTCCCTGACGCATTTGAGGCAATGTTATGGAGAGATACAAATGTAAAAGTAACTGAAACAGGCCAAGAGAATTATCGCGATCGCAATGGAAATTGGAACAATCAAACGTTCAGTCATCCAACATATGATTATGACGATTTTGATGCAATTCCATTCTTCACACTTACCAATTCGTCCTTTGAAATTGCCCCAATGTTTGAACCAGGATTTGAATTAGATCTTCATCCAGAGGATTTCATGAATTTCGCGCCTGGAGCTGAACGTTTCGATTTTTCATTCATTCCAAAACAACTTCCATTGGTATCCATAGAAAGCCCACAGTCTGGAACATGGACTGGGGTTATCAATGGATTTGATTACACGTTACCAGTGGTAGTTTATAAGGCCAAATACCAAATGGATATTGGAAGCAGCCAAACAGATGGAGACAAGAAACTGGATGTCACTGGATTTGTGGAAATATTTCAGGCATTCATTTATGATCCTGCAACAGGTGCATTGCTTGAAATGAATGTTGAGGGTGAGATGAAAATCGATCTTGTTATGACAACAATTGAGCCATCAGATGACCATTTGGCCAAGGCCGAATTGCATCTGACAGGAATGATGTCTGAATCCAACAAGTTGGCTCACCACCCCCGCCAATATCAAACTCCACAACCAACAAACGTTTCTACCACAACATCGGCTAACCAAACCGCTACCGAAACTACTAATACTTCTCCAACATTGCAGAATCCATTGCCAGGATTTGAGTTATTTGGCGCAGTGGCCATGTTGGTAGTTGTAACAGTGGTAAAAAGAAGGAAATGAAATCAATTACTTAATTCAATTGACAAATTAAAGGTTGGAATATTTTATTAGTTAAAGATTGAATGACACCTTGCAATCATGTGTTTATAAGAAATTTAGTTATTTTGAGATGAATTCCAGATAATAATTGTAAGCATCCTCCATTGCTTTTTCTAGGATGTTTATATCTTCTGGATTTTGGAGAATCCGTACTAAGTATCCCTTGCAGATTTCCAACATTTCTTTGGTAGCCTGATCCCTCTCTTGTTTGCTTCTCATGCTGACTTCCAAAGCAGTCATTTGATGTTGAATCTGCCAGTCCTTAATTGATTTCCAAGCAAAGCCCATCAAAGCCAAATGATCGATGTCAACATATTTTTCGACAACACGGGCCACCTGCTCAACCATTCCTCTGTGTTTTGGATGAAGTTCTAGTTGGCTAAAATCCTTTGCTTCTTTTTCAATTGCAGTAGTTTGAAACATCGTGAATATATCGATTTCATAAAATTTCAACCTTTCTACCGGAGGAAGTATAAAATAAACTGCATGAAGTAAAAAAATGTTTTTTGGGTATTTGATTAAAACCTTACATATGATACGCAGGAGCCCCATTGCGGGAAGTTGGTATTCTTCCAATCCAGATCAATTGCAAAAGGACATACAGTCACTTTTCCTTGATTCGGTCTATGGTCCGGGACAAGACCCAAAAACATCAGAATTGCCCATTTGTAACGATAAACTAGTTGGGTTGGGCGTCCCTCATGCAGGTTATTATTTTTCGGGGGTTGTGGCAGCCCATAGCTACCTCCATCTGTTTTCCCATTACCGAAAAATAGATGTTGCGATAGTTCTTGGCCCAAACCATCGCGTAGGTTATCCATCAATTTCAATTTACCCCTCAGGAAGTTGGGAACTACCTTGTGGCAATATTGAGATTGATGAGGATCTGTTGCAGTTTGCCGAAGATTACTCAGATCAGCAATTTCAAAACCTGATCCAATTTGAATCAGAATCCCAAGCATTTGAGCATTCCATTGAGATGCAGCTTCCCTTTCTTCAGTTCCTTTACGGAAACGATTTCGCATTTCTGCCCATTTGTTACGGAGACCAAAGCTTTAACCCCGTCGCCAATGTTATGTCGAAATTTTTGAAATCAATATTTGAAGAGTTTTCCCATAAAACGATAGTTATGCTAGCTAGTTCTGATCTTTCCCATGAGCCAGACATAAAACGTTTGGAAAGAATCGACAAAATGATGCTCCAATTGTTGATTTCCAACAAATTGGAGGAAGCTGTGAAGTTCAGAAAAGAAGAAAAAATGACAATGTGCGGTTATGGTCCGATATTTACGTTAGCAAGACTTACTCAGCTAATGGGTTCACCAAAAAACAAATTACTTGCTTATGCACATAGTGAGCAAATTAGACCTAATCATGGAGGGGCCTATGCTGTAGGTTATCCTGCATTGGCATTTGAGGTATAGCTACCAGTTGTGACGAGGTGTATCAAAAAGCCTTTCGCACCCATTTTTGGTTACCACAACATCATCTTCAATACGTACCCCGAATTTACCTTCAATGTAGATTCCAGGTTCAATCGTATGGGTGTTTCCATTTTTCAGGGGGACTTGGTTTATACCAACAATATAAGGATGCTCATGAACTTCCAAGCCTATACCATGACCCAATCTGTGCGTAAAATATTTTCCATATCCATTCTTTTCAATATGCTCCCTTGCAATTGTATCCAATTGTGAAGGAACCATACCTTCTTTGTTGGCATCAAAAGCAAGTCTGTTTGCTTCAAAGACAATCTCATAAATTTTGTAAAAAACCGGATCAACACTTCCAAATGGTTTGGTAATTGTAATGTCCCCCTGATAGCCGTTGACGTTTGTTCCAACATCAAGCAAAATTACATCTCCTTGTTTTAATTTTCTTTCAGAAGGGTATCCGTGCGGTATGGCAGAGTTTTCACCGAATTGAACCAGTGCATACGTAATTGGGTTTCCAGAACGTGATCCTAGTTCTTCATTCAGAATTGGGACAGCTTCCTTCTCAGTCATCCCTTCTTTAAGCCTATCAAAGGCACTGAGTATCCCTTCAGCAGAAGCCTTGGCTGCCAAACGAAGTTGTTCCAATTCCCAAGACGATTTGACTTGTCTGAGGTCATCAATTAACCGATCAGCAGATTTGAAGGTTCTGTTCTCATTTGCTGATTTGAGGCGTTCCACTTCTATTATCCAAAGTTTGGGATCAACACCGATTGAACTTCCTATACCTCGATCATCAAGCTCTTTCCTCAATGTTTTGTAGGGAGATGTAATTTCATCCCACACCGCAATATCATCAACCCCTGTTGCCAATTCAAAGTTCGAACGTTCAAATGCAGGAGTCAACAAGAATGGAGCTCCTTCTCGCGGAATAATACCACACAGAAATCTCTCTGAAGGAGATCCAGGCTTACCGAAGAAATATTGAAAATTAACGCCCAATGGGATTAACAATGCATCAAGGTTGTACTCATCCAACCGATGTTTGGCGTTGGTCCATCTCGTTACCAATTCATTTTTGGGTACTGACATGACTCCTTAATGTTCAGTATCATATTAAATGCACCTGTGCATGGATGAAACTTTGTCAGAAACGTATGAGAAAGGGGAAGTCGCTGACTCGGTTTCCGGGTTTCTCCCATATTCCTGGAATTGATTGCAAGCAGTTCGGGCATTTCCCCTCGTCAGACAAGGAATACTCCAGTATCTTGAACCCTTTTCGTTTAATCAGCGTCTCTTTGCAATTGGGACAGCGTGTATCCTCCCATTCAGCCAATTGCCCCGGAAGATTGCCTAGGTATATATAATTCAGGCCCACATCTTCTCCTAAATTTGCCGCCTTAAGTAGATCTTGGGGTTCAGTCCATCGTACATCAGTCATCTTGTAATCGGGATGAAATGCAGTTACATGCCATGGAATATCGGGTGAAATTTCGTACAGGAATTCTGCAATTTGTCTCAATTCTTCTTCTGAATCATTGAATCCAGGGATCAACAGGGTAACAATTTCCAACCAAAATCCTCGTCTATGGACTTCTTTAATTCCATTCAGCACTTTTTCCAAAGATGCGCCAAGTCGTCTGTAGTTCCTATCATTGAAAGTTTTCAAATCAATTTTGTATAAGTCTGTATGGGGGCGAATAAAATCCAGAACTTCAGGCGTTGCATTTCCATTTGATACATAGCCTGTTGCCAGGCCTTCTTTCTTTGCCTGTTCAAAAACAGCCATGTTCCATTCTGAAGAGATCAATGGTTCATTGTAAGTGGATACTATGACACGGGCACCATACCTCAATGCAGCCTGAACCAAGGTGTTTGGGGTAACCTCTGTGGGACGAACACCTGCTTCGTCATCTCGAAGGGTTTGTGAAACTTGCCAGTTTTGGCAATAGGAACAATGGAGGTCACACCCCAGCATTCCATAAGACATTGCGGAGGTGCCTGGATACGCATGGAAAAAGGGTTTTTTTTCAATCGGATCTACTTGCCAACCTGCCACATATCCCCAAGGTACTCGCAACTGTCCATTGTCATTGAAACGGACTTGGCATATGCCTTTTTTTCCCGTTCCGATTTTACAGCGATGGGCACAGGCAAAGCACTCAATGTATGTTTTTCCATTCCGGGTTACTTCATTGTACAGGAGACCAGTATTTGTAAGTTGTGCAAGAAGTTTCTCAAGATTCATCCTGTAAAAATGGGATTGCAAAATTAAAAACCTGATGGAATGTGAAAATCTGTGGAATTTCTTTAATCTTTTCCGAAAACTTGTCTGTGAAGGTGTTCTGGCAGATAGACGACAGTAAAC
>JALUTL010000221.1 GCA_027016475.1 Candidatus Heimdallarchaeota archaeon | reverse complement strand
GGGAGAATCTCAATAACTCACTCAAAGATGTACTTTTATTGGATAACGAGAAACAAGAAATGTGCATTTCCATCAAAGGCTAGAGTGGTTCAAGAAAAGCCAGTTCAACAAGAATGAAGTTAGTGAAAACTTGCTGCCTTTGATTTTGCTGAAACAGATTGATTGGAAAAGCAATTATGAAACGTACAATAGAGTAGTCAATTCCCAGGTCCATAGCAACATTCTTTCTCATATTGCACGTTTGTCTTGGAAAGCCTTTAATTCCTTAATCTCCCAAGATTTGCTCCAGATTGACAAAACGAGTTTGAATAACGGAATTTTCATTCCTCCACCACCCTTAAGGTATATAGAAAGAACCGAATTAATGAACATGCATTATCGAAGACTAAAGACCGGTTCCGTCGATGAATTGGGAAAGGTTTTTTCGATAGCAAAAAAATTTAGACAAATCTTTACGATGGCAGTATTGCAAGAACTTCAGAACGAAAACTTACTCAAAATAGAGCTTGACAAAAATCAGGGAAGATCCTGGAGCGGGGTCTATTTGACTATCAAAGGATGGATCATTGCCTTGCTTATAGAAGCGAAGAACGGACTTTCTGATTTCTGCAAAAATGAGATTCCATTGAGGCTCACAGGATTGGAAAAGTTGGGAATGAATGATGGAGTTTGGATTCATTTTCCTTCAAGAAACAAATTTGTTCATGAATTTTGCAATTCAGCCATACAAAATTCAGGAGATTTAATTCTTCTGCATGATCCATTTGATGGAGGTTCTTGGCTGAGCAAGGAAATATGTAGGAACCTTATGGAGGAAATGATTCCTGTCTATATTGATCTCTTGAAATGGAGCAAGAGTGGAGAAATCAATGAATATGTGTTTGAAACAGCAATCGAAGCTTTTGAAACAGAATTTGACCATTCACGTATTGAGTTGTTTATTCAGCTCAACGAGTTAATTACTAAATACAAGAAAAAGAAATTTGAATGGGATCAGTTTGAAAAGTTCATTCATGAAGTAAACACTCTTCTAAAGGTGAAAAAACCATTGGTGTTGATTTACGATCATGTTTTGCATGTGCTTACGGGTTATCAAGGTCAAAGGTTCAGGAAGTTCATTTCTTATCCATCAAAGTTCAAAAGAGTGGCAATCATTAATAATAGGCACGGTCTTTCTGATATTTGGCCTAATGCAACCGTTAAATTTCTCCCCAATATTTCGATGGAAGAAATTATGAAATATACAGAAGCGATTCTTGCCAAATCAATCCTGCATCCAGCCAATTTAATGCAGATTGAGCAAGAAATCGAAAAGGCCATGGGCTTGAAGGAGAATCTCATGGATGAACTGATTGTAAATGAAATCCAAGAAGGCAGAAAGAAAACCTTAGGCGAGATCCTGTTGATTCTTGCCAATTTATTGGAAACACGTTTGGTGGAAACCAATGTCCCGAATATCATTTCGAAACATCTTGAGCCCTTACTTCTTCAAACAGACAATTTGGAGGCAATTGACTGGTTGATCAGGCAAATTCTTGAGCCATTGGAATTTCCAGAAGTTTTAATGACATGGTCGAGGTGGATTGAGATAGAAGATTTTCGGAGCATGCAGAGGCTTCTCAAGGAAATGCAACTTCATCCAATATTGAAAACACTATTGGAAAGTAGTGATGGGAAGGTTAGGTTTCAGCATGATATATTTCTCAGATCGGTTTTTCAGATATCCAAACAATTCCAATTGAATGAAGATGAGATAATCGCAATCAATCAGCTCAATAAAGTAAAAATAATTGTTCAGCAATGGCAAGGGTCACTCACCTACGACCCGATTACTATAGATCTGCAAAAGGTACAAAAGGTGATAGAAGATCTGTTACCAAAGTTGAATAGAAAAGGAATCTCACTCAACCTTGAAAATGTAGGAACATTTCTTGCAGTAGAAATACTTCAAAACGTATATCCTGCAGAACGATTGCTGTTGATGGCAATCGACTATCTGCCTAACTCCCTCATGGAAATCCTTTCCCTCCTTCAGGTGATGCAACTTCCAATTCAGGAAAAAAGGGCACTTCTTGAACAATTCTCTGTAAACCTTCTGCAAATGACAAAAGAACTAAAGCCATTGCAGGAGATCGCAGGTAGCATAGTGGAATGCTATTTGCATACCCCAAGCCAATACTTACGGGATCTGCTGGAGTGTGCGATTGAACAAGGTTGGAAATTCCCTTCCTTCGAGAAGCTACAAGTTTTGGCAGAGTTCATCTCAACATCATTGTTTGAATTCAGGGAATTTGTGCTAAAAGAAGAAATTCCACCTTTGGAACTGGTTCAGGGCATGTTAGACAATCCTCGTTCAGGAGATGAATTACTTACACTGGTATTTGTAAAATTGATCAGAAAGAATTGGAATCCAAAAGCCTTTGTCAAATTTATTTCTCAATTCCTGCTGGGAAAACTGAAAATTGAAGAGCAAGCTGAGAATGCACTTGTTGCACTCACGGCAGAAAATGCGTCGCTACTTCAGCCACTGGTCTCATGGAAGTTGCATCAACGTGCTACAAGTGGATACATAGGAACTAAACAGCTATCCATCATACCTTTTTATGTCTGTGAAGTTTTGGAGAATGTTGAAGAACAATTGGATGTGTTGCTGACTAGCATTCCAAAAAGAAAAATTAGCACTTTTGAGGAATTCATACGGCATATGTTGGAATTGTCTGTTGATTCTAACAAAGAAAAACAGTATTTGCAACTGTTTGAGAACCTTGCTTCAGCTCATCCTGAGATAGTTGACATGGACAAATTGCAAGTCAAGCCTTTGTCTTTTCCTATCTTAGAGCTGGCACTTCAATATCAATTTTCTTTCAGTGAATTGCTAGAGCCAAAAGACAATGAGCTGTATTGGAAATTTGTTGATCCTCTTGTCAAACCATTTGTCGAACAAAGAGAAGATGGGAGAAATGCCCTCAAAGCAGAAAATCTTCTTCGACGGATTTATCGTTCGCTCTTCAATGAAAACAAATCAATAAGCTTTCAAGTTAATTGTTTGTTGGATTTCATTGGAAATATCCAGCCATTGATGACAAATAAAGCAAGAATAGAAAGGTGTACAAACTTTATGAAAACGACCTTTTTCCCCGCCTCTTCGCTGGAGCTCATAGATTTTATTGAAGAGCTTGTTGAAAGAATATTTGATCCATATGGAGAAACTCAAATCACAATGAGTTCGAATATCATTTTAGCCAGTACCGTCATGGAAATGGCAATGCAATACCAAGAAACAACCGATGAATTGGTTGATTTGTTGGATTCTTCCAGAAGTCAAAAGCCAGTCCTGCACATGATCACCGTTTATAGGAACAGACTTCTCCATAATCAATTATTAGAAAAGCAATTTGAGCTTCCACTGTCTTTGTTGAGAGGATGGCATGATTTTGCTTTCGTTGGACATATTGCAAGCGGTGCAAAAGTGTTTCTCCTATCTGATCTTGAAAAGAAAACGCTTTTGTCAAGTCATTTGGAATTAATCTCAACACACATTCAGGAGATCATCAGAGAAAATCACGATCTTAATCCGGAAATCTTCTATTTGGTGGGGAAACTGTTCACTATTGAAACTGAGAGGATCTTATTCCATTTTGGATTTCTCAAATGGAAATTACTTGACAGATTGCTTGAGGAAACAATTGAAGAGACAACTGATTGGTTCAAGATATTGGATAGAATCCTTGCACCGCCCCATTCGACTTATGGATTGACATTGAATGTGCATTTGTTGTTGTTCGAAAGGTACCTACATTCAATAAAAACCAAAGACGAAACATTATCAATTAAATGTCTCTATTTGATTAATCATGCAGTGGCAATCTGGCCCATCGAACAGCCTTCAACCATCATTCAGTCCATACGAGAAGCCTATATGCTAGACAAATGGTCAAGCAGAATTGCAAAGATGCAGGCGGTTTCGTTGGTAAATACATTAAACAGGTGCCAAGAACTTATTGAAAGTCTTGGGTCCAAACAATTGCAATCTTTCCACAATTTTCTCAAACAACAAGGTGTTTGGGTAAGGGAATTGGCGGACTATATTTTTGGTGCAAAAATTTTTGGAAAAGAAAATTAAAATATTTCCCCCATTTTTTTAGTCATTTATTAAATCCTTGAAAGAAAATACGGGGAAAATATTTCAATTGTTTTATATAGTGTCACTTCAAATATTATCCTAGTGAGGCGAATATGAAGTCAGTCCATCTACTTTTGCCAATAATTTTGTGCATTAGTCTAATTCCTTCGATTTTGGTGATTGGGGCTGGTTCGGACCAATCGACAGTTACCATTGGAAATGGAACTGGTTTTGTTTTGGCAGGGTCTGCAACACAAATCGTGATAGAGGCGAAGAATTCCTCTGGAGCAGTGCCTGGAGCAAATGCCGAAATAGTCATTGTACCCCCATCAGGTTCACCCGGGATTGTTGGAGATGGGATCACAAACGTATCCACATTTCCTGCCCTCTTTTCGGCAACAAATGGAACAGGACATCTTGTCCTGACATGGTTCGTACCCGAAACCAATGTCGACATTCCGAATGTTGAGATCAACGTCACAATCACAGACAATGTTGGTTCATATCAAATTCCTACACAGCTTGTAACAATTACTCCCTCAGCTGTAGATTTGGATAGTGTTGAAATCACGCTGAACCAAACAACAGCAGAACCTGAAGAAGATGTTTTGATTACCTTCAGTGCATTCACAACAGATGACGCATTGTTGTCGGGTATACAAATTGCATTTAATGCCACTTCTAATTTGGGGACCTTCTCTGTAACCAATGCGATTACAGATAACGCAGGTCAGGCCACAACCGTTTGGACCGCACCATCTTCGATCTCTGCACAGATTGAAATAACCATACAGGCAACTGCACAGGTTTTTTCACTTACTTACATAGCCAAAAGCAACATAACGTTGACCCCATTTGATTTTTCCAAATCCTCAGTCAATTTCAGCTCTTCTCCAGTCGAAACAGGATCAAACACATCAATTATTGTATTGGCAAAAGGAGATTCAGGCGTGGTTTCAGAAGCAGACGTCCAAATAACCCAAATTGACACAATAGGGTCGCCTTACAGTGTTCAAGGAAAAACCAATTCCACAGGATATGCTATTTTCAGTTACAGTGCTCCTTTGGTGACAGAAACGACAAACATAACGTTTTCAGCAACGATTTCCAAGGCAGGAGGACAAGGAGAAGTCAACGCCACGTTAACTGTGGTTCCGATCCTGTACCAAATTGAGGTAGCAGTTAATGCATCAACCGTTGATGTGAATCAAACTGTTGAAATGACAATTACGGTCTCTTACAAAGGGAGTGCGGTAAATGGTGCCACAATAGAGGTAAGCACAGCTCAAGGCGGTCGATTTGTCGGAACAACATCTGACACCATTCAACTTAGTTCGGATTCAGAAGGAAAAGCAATAGTACGATGGATTGCGGATATTGTACCGCTAGCAATTGTTGGGTCAGATGTAATCCTCACGATACAAGCTTATGGAATTGAGACAGGTGTAGCAATAAAAGAGCAGAAGATTCATGTGAATCCATTACCCACACAGTTCACAATTACCATGAACACTTCTAAGGCAGTATATGCAGCCAATGAAGAAATCACTATAATTGTTAAGATATTGAACCAAACGAACATGCCATATGAGGGGGCACTCATTACGTTGGAAACAATTGCAGGGATGTTCAAATCATCCAACAGCACAAGTGCAAATGAGCTGACCAATACTAACGGCACAGCCACGTTTGTGTGGATGCCTACAGGTTTTGACAAATTATTGGAACCTTTGGAACTGAATTTTACAGCAACGATATCTATTAGTGAGTTCAATCTGCTGTTGGAACAATTCACAACTGTAACAATTGAACCGCTAAACAAGACAACAACAAGTACAATCGATTCATCGGTTTCCAACTTGATCGACCAATTGCTTGGAGGAAACATTTCGCCTGAGAACCAGCCAATAGTGATAGGTTCGCTAATCGGAATCCTTGGTGGACTTGGATTGGCAACATTTATAATTCTTCGGAGGAGAGGTTAGGAGGAAGGTAATGATGAAGCTGTTGACAAACATTTTGCAAAAACATAGGAAATCGGTGTCACCGATAATTGCAACTATGCTGATGATTGCACTTGTCGTCGCCGCAGTGGCTACAGCCGCTGTGTTGATCAATTTCTATATTAATTCAGGAAATAACTATGATGTTACATTGATCGAGAATGCGTTCTATGATTTTGATGGAGATGGGATGGCTGATTTTGCAGTATTTGACATGAAAACAACTACCATTGAAACTGTGCCAATTGAGAATCCTGTTGTGGTATTTTCTAATAGAGCCTTTCTAGGAGATTCTTGGGAAGTATCTGAACTTACTTCAGATTCCATCAGTGTTGCAGAACCAGGCTATCTTGCCATTTATGCGGGGCTGGAAAGTGAAGAATTTAGTGTAGGCGATCAATATACCCTCGCCTTTGTAATGGAAGGAGCAGTTGTGGAAGTAAGCGGCACAGTCTCTGAAATCAAGCCGACAGACCCGTTGACATTTCAATTGGAAGAGGAGACTACCCTTTCTTCCTCAGATGTTGCTTTGAAGCTGCATGAAGCCATGGCGAGAAATGAGGAAGATGCATTCACAGTTATGGCTGGGGGATCAGGCTCTGCATTGGCAGGGATTAAAATAGTTCTCTTCTCTGCAAAAACGGATTTGCCAGTAGCTCCTGAAAAATTGTCCGATGAAAGTGGAAGAGCATCGTTTAGGGTCAAAGCAGGACAGTACTATGCAAAGATTTATTTTGATGGAAAGGAGAAAGTAACTGCCACATTCAACCATCCTGCAAAATTAGACAATTTCAACCTTCTCAAGAAAATCAGATTGCAGAGAGCTATAGAGGCAGTAAATGTCCATTACTCGGAGAATGACGTTCCTGTTCAGGGTGCCACGATTATGGCAAACAAGAAGGTGGTTGTTAATGGTAAAATTGTTGAACAGGTGACTCCTTTTTCAAAGACAACGGACGCGAATGGTACTTCTACCTTCTTTGTTCCAACTGGCGAATATAAATTCCTTGCATATCATGGATCATCAATTCCTGCCACAAGCTCTTTCGTAGATGTGTCTCAAACGAAGGATGTCTACATAAATACTGAACCAGGCATTGTTTATGTCAAAGTTCTTACCGCAGGAGGTACTCCAATTGCAAATGCCAGAGTACAGAAATATGCGGTCAGTGGTGGTTCGTCTACTTCTTTGGGCACAGGCTATACAAACAGTTCTGGAATCATCAAAATGACAATCCCTGCAAGCAACTTTTTTGTGGAAGTCAGATTTGGTCAATTGTATAAATCAAATGTCTTCAAGGTTGTACCAAATACGGTTTATGAGTTCTATTTGGGCGGAAACTCTTTGACAGTGAACTTGACCACGGAATCCGGCGCACCGATAGAAAACAGCTATATCTATCTTTATGATGGTGCAGGACGATCCCTTTCAGCCCAAAGAACAAATTCAACAGGATTTGCATCCTTCTATGGCCTTAAAAACGGAACATACTATCTTAAATACTACACTGGAACAGGTTATATCAATACTGATCCATTTGTGGTTAATAGCGATTACCTCTACAATTTGACAGTTTCGGGAGCCGTCCTTTACTTCAACGTTACAGACACAAACGGGAATGCTAGAGCGAGCCAGTATGTCTATCTATACAATTCACAAACAGGACAGTACCTTGGATATGGACGAACTAATTCCAGCGGTATCGCAACTTTGTTCACCACACAGCCTGAAGGAACCCCGGTTTATGGTTATACCTATTTCTACGATGCAGGAGTTTGGACGACTGCACGCACGCTTGATTTCAATTTAACTTCTGGAATGATTGTACCATTTGTTCTGGGTGGAATCAAAGTTGAAGTACATGTTCAGGATGATTCAGGGACTTCGATTACGTCCCAGTATGTAAATGCTTACCTTGATGGAAAGTTCTACGCTCGCCAATGGCTGAACAGCAATGGAAATGCCACATTTTCACTGCCAGCGGGGCTGAACTTTACTATTGGAATAGATTACGGAACCATTGTTCAAACATCACCGTTCAACACGTCAGTCACACAGTCTGTTTTGTTGGTTGTGCAACTGGTTGATTTTACAGTTCAGGTAAAGGATGCAAACGGCAATAACCTGAGCAACGCCTATGTCTATCTTTATGCCGCGACTAAACAATGGAACTATTTGGGTAGAGAGCGAACCAATAGCCAAGGGCAAGTCGGTTTCAGAGCTGTGGAAACAGGGATGTACCGAGTGTATGTTTACAGTTGGAATCCCTATACATACTTCTATTCCAGCAATTTCACAATTTCAGACGGAGCGACAATCGTCATTCAGCCGTCACCAGTCACTATCAGGCTACAGACCATGTCCGGTGAAGTGCTTGAGAATGCATATTTCAATCTGTATACTGCCCAAGGCCTGTATGCAGGTTGGGGAAGAACCAACTCTACAGGTTATGCCGTTACAAATGCGATTGATGGAGCAAAGTATTACATTTATTCAAGCTATGTCACATCACCTGTGGTCACTCTCAATGAAAGCAGCGTAAACGTGATTTCAGTGGATGCGGTAACTATTTACGCAAAGGTAGTTGATGCAAAGGGCAACCCCTACGTCCCACCATCCTCCTATTATTCTGTCCAAGCCATTCATCCGAGCAATGGGTCATATGGGGGATGGGGATACATCAACTCCAGCGGAGTTGCAACCCTGTTGGTCTCCAATAGCGCGGAATTCAAACTGCGAACCTATCTAAATGGTAGGGAAATTCTTTCAAACACGTTCAACGCGTCTGAAGGACATATAGAAACACTGATTGTCGATGGATATGATTTGTCTGTCAAAGTGACAAGAGATGGAAATCCAATAAGCAACGGATATGTCTATCTATATGATGCAGAGCTTAACCGCTATATTGGATGGAGCAGAACCAACTCTTCCGGTTATGCAGACTTTTCGTTTATTGTCAATGGCACCTACTATATCCGTGTATATGCAAACCCGACCTACCAAAAGAGCGGAACATTCAATGTAACAGGCGACACCGTTTTTGACTATTCCCTTGTCACTACGTCTGTTGCAGTTGAGGTCTATCAACCCGATTCGACAAATAGAGTTGGATCAGGACAATATGTCTATTTGCGAACCGCAGATGGAGGATGGAGCGGGTATGCAAGAACAAACAGCAGCGGAATTGCCGTTTTCAGTGCTGTTGTTAATACAACCTATTTTGCCTATTCATATTACTCATCCGTTTCCAGCTACATCTATTCAGGTAAGTTTAATGCAACAGTTGGTGCAACAGTAAGCATCAACCCAGTCAGGATGTATGCACAAGTGATTGACGGAGCAAACCAGACTGTTTCTGGAATGAGGGTGTTCCTTTCATTGGAAGGAATCCAAGCGGGTTATGCAACGACCAACAGCAGTGGAATTGCAACCATTTACGGAAACAACCAATCCCAATATATTTTGGTTGCAGGCAAGGGCTATTCCATGAACAGCGGTGCATCATTCTTAGGAGACGGAATAATTACCGCAACGTCGGGTGCAATTCATACAATCAACATCGGTGGAGGAACCGTGTACGTCAAAGTGTTGGATTCAAATGGCCAGCCAGTACAAAATAGCTATGTCTACCTTTATATCCCTACAGGGGTGGACATGTACATTTGGACAGGATATTATGCGCAGACCAACTCTTCAGGTGTTGCAACATTCCTTGGAGTTGGAAATGGCACATATGTGGCGTATTCTTCTGCACTCGCCCTGTATTCATCCCAATTTGATGCCGCCAATGGCCTAATCATAACTATTGATGCATCCGGCAATTCGTTGATGTTTAATCCGCAACTTCCGTCAAAGAAGGAATAAGGACAAAAATTAATAATAAGATGAATTGAAACATATTTAACGTCTTAAGATATTTGGAAATTCAATAGATGTCTCAGGATTTATTAAGCAAGATCAAGATTCATACAAATGGATGGAGTATTGAAGAAAGGACATCAGAAACGCAACAATTTCATGAAGGAATGGAAATTGTAGAAAATAAGGCAATCAATAGAATCGTGAAACAATTGCAAAAAAAAGGGATGATAATTGAAACAAATCAAGCGATGTTTGATTATTTGCGAAAATGGCTGGTTTCGGTTCAAAATACTTCAGAAAAGTTAGATTCCGACATGGAACATCGGGCCCAAACAGTGTTATCTAAGCAAGCAAGAAAAACTTTGGCAGCAAATTTTACGATTAAGGAGGTTATGGGATTTTTAAAAGAAGTCGTGAAAGGATTGGATACAAAATTCAAAGCGGTATGCGATCCTTTCGCAGGTTCAGGTCGATTGTTGACAACCGTAAGGAATGCGTTGGATGGAAAGCTTACGCTGGTCGGAGCAGAATTGTTTCCCCCATTTGCCATGATTGGACTTGCCAACATGCTAGAATTAGCGGAAAAGAAAGAAACAAAAATTATATACATGTTGGGAGACGGCTTTAGCCTTAAAGGGAAGGCCGACCTTGTCGTCATGAATCCTCCATATACACGAAATCATTTTCAGACCTCGAAAATGAAAACGATTGTTCATTCTGAATTGAAATCATACAAATCCTATTTTGGTTCACAAATGGGATATCACCAGTTCAGCATTTTTTTGGCGGATAGACTCTTGGAAACTGGAGGACACCTCATTGCAATCTTACCGAGTTCCATACTCATGTCTGACAATAGCAGTAAGCTCAGGAAGTTTCTCTTGGACAACTACACAATCAAGCATGTAGTAGGGAGAAAGGATAAGCGTGCATTTTCTGATGGAAGCATCTTTCGAGAAATAATTCTGGTTTGCAAAAAACAGAAATGCCCAGAAGGTTCAAAGGTTTCGCTCACATTAATTCATCCAAAGGACAAACTTGCAAATGTGGAAAAGGTCAGGAATCAGATCCATCAGTCAAATTTGACAAATGAGTGGAATTGGATAAGGTTCCTTGATTTCCCTTTTGAAAACCCTTTGCGGCCCTTGAAGTCACATTTGGCAAAACTAAACGAGCTTGGCGTCAATATTAAGCGAGGCTTTGAAATGTACGGCCCAGAGTTTTTCTTTATTCCAAATAAATTCTGGAAAATGGAAAAAATGCAAAGTGACGGCGTGGTGATATCAAGGGAAGGAAAAAGGTTGAAAATTCCGGCAGAATATCTTGTACCGGCCTTAAGAAAGCCTGCAAATCACAACAATGTGATTGCTGTAAAGGTTGCACATTGGGTGATAAGCGTTCCAAAATCAGAGCAGATCCCTAAGTGGTACCTGCAATACATGGAACATAATCAAGCAAAAGCAATTTCAGCCAAGAACCGTTTTGAATCTGATTGGCCGTTCCATATCTTTATGCAAATAGAAACGAAACAGCCATTTGCCCATGTTTTCGTTACTGATAAATTCGCGATTGATTCAGTGGGTTCGTTTGTTCATTATTCACCAAATCAGATAAGTGCTTCAAAAAATTTCTACTTGTTCAATGCAGACAGCCAAACTTCAAAACTCCTTGCGGCTTGGTTATCCTCTTCATTTTTTCTTCTCTTGTTTCTTGAATCTCGGAGAATTGTTGGAGGTTCGCTGAACAGGCTTCAAATTTCCGATTACAAGAAAGAACCATTTTTTCCCCGATTTGAAAGGATTCCTGAACAACTGAAGAAAGAAATTCTCGATGTGTTTGATGT
>JALUTL010000220.1 GCA_027016475.1 Candidatus Heimdallarchaeota archaeon | reverse complement strand
AGAATCCAATCATTGAGGTTCTTCACAAATTCGATAAAATCTAAATCAATGAAACCTTTTTGGTCTCACAAACTTTATGCTCCTGAGATGTTTGTTTCCCTAAATCCAAGGTTTGCGTGGCGTGTGAGGTTTTGTATCCAAAAACAGTGGGGATGGCAGTTGCTTTTCCTTCGACTTCTAAGCCTTTTCCTTCAATCAAGGCCTGTTTGATTGGCTCATCCAAAGTGAACAGAAGTGTTATAGTCTTTAATTCGCCCAGATTTCGTGTTTCATGTACAGAAGGGTCTTTTGTGCCACTGGTAGTAAGCTCGACTGTGAGATCTGCCCCTTAGGAATGACCTCTCCTTTTGGTAGGGATACATCTACAAACTCTCTAATTTGTTCCTTGTCCACATTTTCAAAACCTGGATTGGAAATCAGAGTCTCTGGGCTACTTGCATCACTGCATTGGCCGTCAGGTATACATCCTAGCCTCAACACCTAGGGCAATTATGAATACTTACAATATGCTTCCTAGTACTTTAGCTAACCCCATGATCTTCAAATGGAAATGTTGCAATTAATTGTTGCTTCAGCAAGGTGAATAGGTACAGTAATTAAATGCCCAAATCTGTTTTAGAATGAATGATTTTACTGTGCACGGAATCGCTAGCCTTTTGTTGCCTTCATTGCAGAAGTCATCATAAGCTCCTTCACAAATTCGATCAACTCGTCAAATTTCAAGGCAGAAAAATCTTCCAGTTGGTGGAATTTGGTCAGGAATGCTTCCTCCCATTCCTGTCTATTTTGAAACAGCCACTCATAGTTCCGTTCGACAACGATCAGGACTGCAATGTAGTTTTTCCCATCAAACCTTTCATCTGGCTGGTTTTTGTCTTTGACCCACCCGCAGATAGAAAATCCAGTATATTCCTTATCTTCTATCACTGGAATAAGAGTTGACCCTTCCAAATATTCATCGCCTCTTGCCAACACAACGAGTCCTGCAAGACCTAAAGTCAATAGATTCTGTTCAAATCGATTCTGATTATTGAAAAACCCAAATCCTTTGAATTGAATGATCTCTGGCCCTCCGCCTCTGAAACCGAACAGTGCAATGCTGACCTGATCTCTAAAGAACGCGTTGGTAATCCCCCGAGAAATAGCCAATATCTCCCTTGGTTCATCATAAATCGCATACAGGAAGAGAGTGACCCCAAAAACTAGGATGAATCTTCCAATGGCATAAATTGTGATATGAAATGCAACATCCAACGTTACAAGCCTGAACAATGATTGCCCAAAAACAAGAAATGTGCCTGTGATGCCCAAAATTCTAGACAACTGAACTGCTGGGTTTGGCGTCGAAAAACGCTCATCAATCGTAAGATCCGTATGAAGGAGGATGAATATAATAAGTAGCCCATATGCAATGGTTCCGGCCAAATAGAGGGGGTGATAGAAAATCCCGGGGAGGTCGCTGCTTTCTTCAGTCCATGCAAACCTTACTGATGGAAACACCATCTGTGCAGTTGCCAAGCCTACCATGAACCATCCTACGGCTCGAAGCTATGACCAGTTGGGCCCCAATAATGATCATGATGGAAATGAACCCCAATCCTTGTGTACTGTTATTCAAAAAAGGAATTAGCAACAACTCGTTGACGGATGTCAAAAACGCCCATGTTGCAATGAGCAGATAGCCCATAGTTGAACGCCGAACCATCCAATTGTCAATTTTCCGAAAGATAAGCCACCCAATAAAGAAACTTACAACTAACATTGTACCTGCGGCAATCCTTCCCAATTCAAGAACAAGTTGGAAGTTCAACACCATTTCCCCTATTTTTTCATTTATTAAAGCGATTCCTACAAGAAAGTGAAATTTAACAAATGTTGAACAAAATTGTTTCACATTAGGGATTGGACAATGGCTGCTGCCTTCTGTGCCGTTAAAAGCACTTCATTCACGATCAGTTCTGTAATGTAGGGGGGATTGAATTCTGGACTGTACTTCAGTTTCTGAATTTTTTCCTCTCGAGTGAGATTGGCCTTTTTCATCTGATGGTTAAGAAGATAGATTTCCGTAGGCCTCTCCACCCACCTCGC
Source organism: Candidatus Heimdallarchaeota archaeon (assembly GCA_027016475.1). Taxonomy (GTDB): domain Archaea; phylum Asgardarchaeota; class Heimdallarchaeia; order Heimdallarchaeales; family Kariarchaeaceae; genus WAKA01. Next base: position 9,768 of record JALUTL010000220.1, on the reverse strand, counting down.
GATTTCGTTGTTCTCCTTGTCCAAAAAAAGAAGAAGGGGTATCTTTTTCTTCCCGGCAATTGTGAAATATTTCCCGAACAGCTCATCATAATCATCTTTGGGGAATATTCTAAAGTTCCAGTTCTGGCACCTTTCCGCAATTTCTGCTATGACAGGGACACCATTGGCACAGTCTCCGCACCAATTTTCTGCAAAAACAACCACGTTCATCGGCTTGTCGATCATCTCCAAAATATCTCTCTTCGTCTCCAAAATGTTGACTGTTGCCTCTTTGGCCTTCTGCATCCGCTCCCTGTGGCGATCGCTTCTTCCCAGATAATCACTATAGGAAATACCTTGTTCAAAAATGGAATCTATGACACTCTTGCTTTCCATAGTTTACACTTCAATTTTCTCTCATTTAAGCATCTGCTTGCCGATAAAGAATCTAGTACTCATATGATTGCGGTGGTCTACCATAGGTCAATACAAACTCATTGTAGCGTTTTGCGATGTTGTTGGCATCAATCATTCCGAATATCCAAATGATAACACCAGGAAGGAAGAAAAGTAAGCCTATGAAAAACCCTACCAAAAATGCTAGCCCTCTACCAGTTTTTCCTGCATAGATTTGCCCAAGACCGGGAATCAAAAACGACAAGACAACTGCCAAACCTACCGATTTTTGCATTGAAGCCATAAGCGGATCTTGAATAGGTTGAGTTCTAACCATTGAAGCGTTGTCGGCATACATGGGTGGGGCATGGGAAGCTGCACCCATGGATGAAGTCGAGACTGGCGCCTGTGTGATTGGGTTTGTCGGATTCCTTTCAATTCCAGTTCCGCAGTTGATGCAAAATCTGGCCTGATCATCATTCTGTGTACCGCAAGAAGGACAATATTTCGCCATAAGTTCCAATATTTTCTCACATTTAAGCAATTTCTATTTGGTTGGATTATGTTTGTGCCTTTTTTCTGAATCTTTGGAACATTTCCATTAATTTTACAATTGGGATCAATAAAGTTTAATTCAGTATAATCAATGGCTAGTAGTGAATTTTGTTTTTCTGATGGAGCTGTTGACAGCTACGTTTTTGACGGTCACCATTCTCAGAATGCTTCAGATCTACAGAAACACCAGTGTCATGGATTATCTGCTCCTCTCAATTGCATACGTTTTTCTTCTTCTCAACGCTCTAACACGGGCATTTTTTGGATTTGGTTCCATTCAGGAATCATTGGTCGGAATATTTGTTCTGAACATCCTTGCAGTCCTCTTTTTTAGAATTGCACATTTTACCCTTTATCTCCGCCACAGGATATTTCTTGTCGTGATCAACGCGGTTTACGGCACGGCGATTGTTGCTGAAGTCATGACCCAAGACTCCACAGTTACCCTGCTACGACAATTCGTTTTCAGCTGCTTCCTTGTAGTAATCTCAATTTCGGCTTGGGGAAGCATTGCCAATACTCAGTATGTCTCAGTTCATAGGTCGCAACCTATCGCCCTAAACATGTGGCGATTGTTTATCCTGTTTTTCATCCTTTTGGGCTCATTCAGGATACTCGCCATCATTAGCACCATCACAGGAATCCAAAATGATCTGATTATGGTAATTGCGGGACATCTTCCTCATTTGATCTTTGCCTTCTCGGTGTTCAATCTTTACTTGTCTTTTAAGCGTCCTGAATTCCTCCTGTTTTCACATCAGCAAATATTCAGGGCGTTGCAGACTGCCAAGGTCATCCAAAAACTGAATTTGGTTGAGGAGAACAAAAGTAAGAGGCCAGATCCTAATGAAATTCTTTCTTATCTAAAAGACGTTTCAGAAAAAATTAACCATGAGCCATAAACCATATCTGTTTTCTACTTTCAAGCTAGTTCCGCTCTCCTTGAACTCCTCACGTGAGAGGATTTTTTTTCAATCACAAAGAAAAACCATTGTCCATTACTCCCTCTTTATGTATGAAGTAAACCCATTTACCTTATGGTGCATATTGTCCTTATTCAGGGAAGCCTCAATCCCAATTCCAGAACCGCAATCCTGATTGACACAGTTGCTGAACATTTGGACAAAAGAGGAATCCCAAACCAAATCCTGGATCTTCGGCAGTATCAAATTCCGTTCTGTGACGGACGCCCGCTGGACGAATATCCTGAACCTGTTCCTGAAATACGCAAATTGCTTGATCAGGCAGAAATGGCAATCATCGGATTCCCAATTTACATGTACTCCTTCTCAGGTGTAATCAAGAACTTCCTGGACATTTTCCATCGATCTTTTCAAAACAAGATATGCGGTGTCGCAATCAACGCCGGTGGAAGCAACAGCTATCTGGCAAGCCGGGATCTCATGAACTCCATGGCCTTTGAAAGCGGAACCATATTTGTCCAGCCAACTGTCTACACATTCAAAAAGCACTATACGCCCGAAATCGAAGATCCTTACATCCACAAAAAAATCGATGACATGATAGATTCAATGCTCAAACTGTATCAGTTCAACGCAAATGCGATAGGCACATGGAAGCAATGATGTTCAGATAATACTTGAATTGCCTCAATCTGTTTGCGGCATTTTTGTAGAGATGGAGAAACCATCGATCGGACATGTACTTTTCCAACCTGCCTTCCTCCTCTTCCTATCCTTCCATTGATGTCAATGCCCCTCCCTCTTTCCTTTCAAAGCTGACAACAATTAGCTGAACGGAATGCCCACGTTTTAACTGTTCCGTTCCCCAATACCATAATGAAACACCAATTTGAAGCGAACAGACGCAATTGGAACGATCGCGTCCCAATCCATCTCGAAAAAAATGACATCTATGATGTAGAGGCATTCAAGGCAGGAAGCCTGTCATTTGTTGCAAATGAGCATATCGAACTTGAAAAGTTCGTTGACGTCAACGGAAAATCTCTGCTGCATCTCCAATGCCATTTTGAACTTGATACATTGTCATTTGCCAGACTAGGTGCCAATGTAACTGATGTCGATTTCTCCGATGTTACAATCCAGACTGCGTTGGATCTGGCAGACGAACTGCAGATCTCTGCAAAATTCATCTGCGCAAACATCTACGATCTTCCCGAAATTCTTGATGAGAAATTTGACATTGCTTCACCTCTGTTGGTGTCCTCACTTGGTTCCCCGACCTGAAAACTTGGGCCAAAATCATCCGCCATTTTCTCAAACCTAGTGGAATATTTTATCTCAAGGATTCGCATCCAGTCAAGGATATTGTAGAAGAAGAAAATGGTGTGTTTGTTGTCAGGTATCCATACTCAAGCAGGGCCATGAAGTTTGAAGACACATACGCTTCCAATTCCAAACCCGGTGACTTGCCCCATACAACCACCTTCCAATGGAACCATAGCCTTTCCCAAGTCATAAATGCCCTTGTGGAGGCTGGCCTTGCAATCATGGAACTTCAGGAGCATTTTCACGGATACTTCAAACGATTTCCCCGCATGTACATGGATGATGACGGACTTTGGAAACATCCCGACAACGCCATCCCGCTTTCTTTTACACTTGTGGCCAGAGGCTGAGCTGTTACTCGGTGAAGTTCTGCACCATTCTGAGCAAGCTTTCCGATTGGACTGAAAGCTCTTTCGCACTTTCAGCTATACGATCTATCGCTTGACTTATCTCGTTTGCCGATGCAGAAATTTCCTCAGAGGTAGCAGCAGTCTCCTCAGAAACCGCAGCAACATGTTCAACCTTTTCCTGGACACGTCTGAACAGTCCTGCAAGCTCTTCCCAATGATCCGTGTAACCTCAACAATCTGCTCCGCAGACCTTGCTGTTTCCTCTGACAGTTTCCTGACGTTCTCAGAGACCACTGCAAACCCTCGGCCGTACTCGCCTGCCCGCGAGGCCTCGATCCCTGCATTCAAGGCCAAGATGTTCGTTTGGAATGCTATACGCCGAACCGCATGCGAGGTTGACTGCATCTCGTCCACAACCTTGGCCAATACATCCCTGCTCCGCTCCATTTCATCCAACAGATCCGTCACCAGTATGACTTGGTTGTTCACCCCTTCGCTTGCTGAGTTTGAAGTGGCCGCCACCCCCTCCACTATTGAACTGATTTCTGTTGTGCTTCTCACAAACTTCTCAGTCGCCTCGTCAAATGTCTTCATTGTCTCTTCAACCTGAACAACCATCGTCCGAGGGGACTCAAGCAACCTTGAAATCACTTCAAATATGGGGCCAAAAAAAGAATCATCGGTGGCAAGGTTCCATGAAAGATGCCCTTTGTCCAAAGTGCCCTGAACGTCCCTGATTTGCTTGACATACGGGTCTGACAAATGAATAATCGCATAGAATGACCCAATGCACACAACAGCAGAAAGGGAGGCCAACAGAAGGAACTGCCGTGTCGGTTCAGGCTCAAAGGCCAAACTATTGTTTATTCCAATTGCTGGCATTGCAGCCCATAGGTCATCGCAAAGATAATGCTGTTTGCAATATGCGCTATGAAATTCACGTAGTAGTCGTTCTTCCCCAAACGTTGCCTCAACACAACATACATGATGACTGCCGCAGAAAAGGAACGAATGAAATGATTTCTCCATATTTTAAAGGTATGGCCATACAGTGCCTCACCTGTCACATAAGTGTACGTCAATAGAAATACATAAGACAGGGGTGCAACCAGCTCCAAATAATGATGCCATTTCCATGTCGGAAAATCATACCACTTCCATGAAAATGCGGAAGATGCAATCAACATAAGTGAAGTTGGTCTTCATCCCTAAAAACCTAATGTTGCCACTTCCAACTGCCAAATGTACCAAAAACGAAGTCTCGTTCCAATTTTCCTCTTCAATAAGCACATTCCAGCCGAAAAATATCTGTCGAATGAAATCAAGTTGAGCACAAAAGCAAATGTGTCAATAACTTGGATTCAGATTCGGGCAAGTTCTGATCGGACGACACTGCCTATCAGCTACTTAACATGCCTACATGGTTTTGTTACATAAAGTTCAAAAATGTCACTGGCACACAATTGTTGTGAAAAGAAGGGACATGTAGCTTTTGTCTGCAATCCTTATTGTCTCCGCAAACGTTGCAGCCCTTACTGCTCTTACAGGATTCCCTGATTTCAGCAAAAAATATGAATACGAGGTGAAAGAACCATTTAGAATTGAAGAGAACATAAACTATGTGGTTCCTCTTGATAGCAAGGAATGGCTGATCAGCTATTATTCCAATGGATCAAATGCCGTTGCAATTGCCAATGAACTATTTCAGCAAAAACAGGTTCTTCACTCATTTCCAACAGACATTACCCTATGGGCGAATACTATGTCGATGTTTCTTGTACAAACATGGGATTATTTTGGATTTGGTCCAGATATATAAACTCAACCATCTCCATCCACAATTTGAAGGATAGAGAACAAATCTTGAGTATTCCACTGTCTGAAATTATTCAGAAAGCCTTCGGCTACAACATCAGTGAATATGATGATATTCTCTCATCCTCCAAAATTGACGTCATCTCTTCAGAAAAAGGATATTCAATTGCAATAGGTTTCGTCAATTCATCCAGTAACCTTCATGTGATTGAACTAGATCTAGACAATTCCGGAAACTGGAAGATTGTTTTTGTGGACATGATCACCAACGTTTCTGGCTTCATGTTCGGCGCTTTCTATTACATCGATATTGTCCAAGAAAACACATTCTCCAAGCGGGGAGCCAATTGGGAAAGCGTACCGCCGCCGTCCAAAACCTCACATTGAAACAATCCGATATATTTGAGATGGGGCAATGGGGTGCCCAGGGAGATGCACACCCTGCAGCCTGAAAGATAGAGATGCGAAAGCGCATCGGGCTGCAACGCCAAGTCTATGTCCCCACCATAAAGCTGAATGCGGGTAAGGTGCTTGTTTCCCTTCAGGTTGACCGGACGGAAGGGTATTCCATTTTTATACATGAAACAAACCAGAAAGACGGAAAATCCGCAACTGATGGTCTCTAGTCTTTCAAGCCCTACAAGGCGTTCCAAGCCATGAAGCCCCCTGACATAACCGTAAGAACCCACGTTCAGACGTTTCAGGGAATGGTTGGGGAGGGCAGGAATCCCGTCGAGGATCCCATAGTAGTGGATGTCAATCCTTTCCACGTGGGAAAACCGAAGATCAGACTGCTGATATAGCGTGTCTCCAGCCAGATTTCCCTGACAAGCCCATTTCCGTCCCCACAAAAATTGACATAGACAAAGTCATTGCCCCTGTTGCGAGAAGAATGGCCAATATGCAACGAATATCCTTTCACCCCTTTGTTTTCATACACTGGAAACTCAATGGGTGACAGGATGGCCTTTCCGGGGGCAACCCTGATGTCCGCCAGAACCATCTCCATACGCTCTATCTCCTCGGGAGCAAACATCCTGCTGATCTTCATCCGTTTCCTATGGTCTTCCAAATAGCGGGCACTGACATCGGCAAGCATCCCGGGTTGAATTGCCTTCCACCTCGATCAAATAGTGGTGCTTGGATAATTAAGCATGTTGTCCTAATTATGGACGAACCCTTCGGCAGTGCCGGGAAACTTGACATGCTGTAATGGCAGACCTCGAAAAAGCTGCAAAACCATGGTTGAAGTTCACAATGGAATAGGCCTTGATCTCAAGGAGTGAATGGTCGAGATATTTTAGAATGGATGTCAAGGGACAATTCTCTCAACACCTGTTCGGACTTACCGAGATTTATATAGTCGTCTTTTAAACATGGAATTCGTACCTGCAGGTCGCGGCAGAAACACCGATTTTGAATCAGCCTGTATCTCTATACTCTGCCCACGAATTTCCGAAAACATTCAACACAAAATTTATATATTTGAAATATTCCGCAAAACGTTCAACTTACAGAAAATTGATTCAAACCTTAACTCGCCATTTTTCTTCAGCCTTTAAACCCTTGGACAATTCAGCGAAACTTCACAAGCCTTTAATCCGCGAAGTGAGTATGTTCTAGTGTAATCAGCCAAGCTGAGGTGAACACTTGGACTCAAGAAAACTATATACTCTAATGATCTCTCTCATTCTCCTTGCGGGAATGATGCCTATTCTCCCTGTTACTTCTCAGGGGCACTTCCGTGCATCCGCTTTTGCAGCATCGCCAGTAAGTGGTGATGCCGTAACAGGGGATCCCTTCTGGTCGACACCCTATTGGGCCACACCCTTCTGGTCAACGCCCTATTGGGCCACACCCTTCTGGTCGACACCCTATTGGGCCACACCCTTCTGGTCAACGCCCTATTGGGCCACACCCTTCTGGTCAACGCCCTATTGGGCCACACCCTTCTGGTCAACGCCCTATTGGGCCACACAACTGGAAGGGAATCCTTATTGGGCTACAACCATTTCAGGCAATCCCTATTGGGCTACCTTGCTCATGGCAGATCCCTATTGGGCAACTTTGTTGATGTCCGATCCGTATTGGTCGACAGTCATCCAGTCTGACCCCTATTGGTCAACTCTTCTGTTGGCCGATCCTTATTGGTCAACTCTTCTCCTGTCTGATCCCTACTGGTCGACATTGCTCACATCCACACCTTATTGGGCTACCCAAATATTGGCCGATCCCTACTGGTCCACTGAGCTCTTGTCCGACCCTTACTGGTCAACTTTGATAGAATCCGACCCCTACTGGTCGACCTTACTGTTGGCTGATCCCTATTGGAGCACGTTACTCCTATCCGACCCTTACTGGTCGACTTTGATAGAATCCGATCCCTACTGGTCAACCTTCATTTTTACTGACCCCTACTGGTCGACGTTGCTTGCTTCAAACCCATATTGGGCAACTTTGATTGAGGGGACGCCTTATTGGAGTACGCTATATTGGAGTACCTATTTGGATGCAGATCCCTATTGGTCGACGTTGATCGAAGGTAATCCTTATTGGTCTACCATGCTTAGTGGTAGTCCATATTGGTCTACCTTGCTGTCGGGTACTCCATATTGGTCGACCCAACTGATGTCTGATCCGTATTGGTCGACCCAACTCCTATCCGACCCCTACTGGTCGACCTTACTGTTGGCCGATCCTTATTGGTCAACCTTGCTGTTAGCAGACCCTTACTGGTCGACCCAACTGATGTCTGATCCTTACTGGTCGACTTTGATAGAATCCGATCCTTATTGGAGTACATTGTTCTTCTCCGACCCGTATTGGTCGACTTTGATAGCTTCAGACCCGTATTGGTCCACTTTGCTTACTTCCAATCCCTATTGGTCAACTCAATTCCTGTTTGACCCCTATTGGTCGACAGCGATCAACAGCGATCCCTATTGGAGTACTGTCGTGATTGCAGTGCCTTATTGGAGCACGTTGTTTGTGTCCACTCCATATTGGAGCACTGAAATTCTTAGTGACCCATTCTGGAGCACAATTTTTGGCAGTGATCCATATTGGTCGACATTGGTTGGAGCGGATCCTTATTGGAGTACTGGTGCATTTGCAGACCCATATTGGTCAACAATTTTCAGCAGTGATCCATTCTGGAGTACTGTCGGCAATGTCTACTGGTCGACAGTCTTGCAGGCCCTTCCGTATTGGAGCACAGAGGACGGTTTTGATGCGAAGGCTGCGAAGGGAGGCATGAAGGATCTGTACAAGCTGGTGAAGGGACTTTTGAAGGACATCCGTTCAGATGCGAAGGAATACATCAAGGATTTGAAGAAGGAGATTCATCAGCTTCGCAAAGCGGGTGAATCCGTGGATGATTTGGTTCAGGAGCTTATCAATATCCGTACCTTTGTTGATGGTCTGAAGGATTTCCTGAAGGACTTCAAGGAGGTCAAGCATGTTATTCGTGAGATCCGCAAGAATTGGGAGGCCGTTGATGTTCTTGAGCTGATCATGCAGCAGTTCCTTCCTGTTTGGGCAGACCTTGATCCTGAGACTCCTTGGGGTGTTGATCGTGTCCATACAGGCGACTTCTTTGTTGGTGGTGAAGGCGTTCAGGTTGCAGTCTTGGATACGGGTGTCGATGCCTCGCATCCGGATCTTGCTGGTCGTGTAACTTGGAGCTATGATGCCACAGGCACTGGCTTTGCTGACGAGACAGGTCACGGGACACATGTTGCGGGTACCATTGCCGCCAACTACAATGGATTTGGTGTTGCCGGTGTTGCAGCTGGTGCAGAAATCTACGCCGTCAAGGTTTTGGCTGGAGCAGAGATGATTGGTGAGTACGAATGGTTTGCAGATGGCATTTATGCGGCAGTGTATGGTCCTGACGGTGTGTTGGGAACGGCGGATGATGCTGATGTCATTTCAATGTCCTTCGACTCCCGTGGTGAGGAGCCTCCTGCCTTTGTATATGATGCCATTCGGTTTGCCTATGATCACGGTGTAGTCCTTGTAGCTGCTGCTGGCAATGCAGGAGATGGAGACACCAGCAGCTTGGAGTATGTTACCTATCCAGCTGCCTATGAAGAGGTCATTGCAGTCGGCGCAACCAATGCCGCTGATGAAGTGACATATTTCTCGAACACGGCGAACTACTTGGAGGTGGTTGCTCCTGGTGATTTCATCATGTCAACCTATCTGAATGGTGGCTATGCCATTTGGGCAGGTACATCGATGGCGACACCTCATGTTTCAGCTGTTGTTGCGTTGCTGATTGCCGAGTATGGTCACTTGCCGGTCGGTGATTTTGACGACAACAACATGAACAGCATCCGTGGCATTCTGCACAAGACTGCCTATCAATTTGGCACTTCGGCTTGGACTCCCTATTCAGGTTACGGTTTGGTTCAATATTAGAG
>JALUTL010000219.1 GCA_027016475.1 Candidatus Heimdallarchaeota archaeon | reverse complement strand
TGTTTGTTCTAAGTAAGATGTCATTACTTAAATCAAATACAACCGATGCAGAAAGGATTTTTCTTGTAATTTTAGAAATGCTTGAATTTGTTGACTCCCCATTGATAAGAGGAAAGATCTTGAGTTCCATTGTCCTTTCCGCCAAGTCTTTGACCTATCAAATGCAATCCATGATACATAATTTCTTAGTTGCAACTCCACAGGAGAATGAGTTTGTCAAGTTCTATATGAAATTTACTCGGGCAGAACTGTTGTTTCGGACACAGAGAATCAAGAAATGGTTGGAGGCAAAAGAAATCTATGAAGAATTGGTTCATGGTGAGGTTCTTGATGTTGAAGTCACCCTATTTTCGATGTTCCGGTTGACCGAAATCTTGTTTTCAGAGTATAAAATCGATGAAAACCCAAAGAAATTGTTTGAGGCCGATTTATTGATAAAAAGACTTTATGATTTTTCTTCTGAAGTGGAACGATATGATGTTGCAGTTACCTGCCTTTTCATGAGAGCTGAGTTTTGCAAGCAGAGAGGAATGATTACAGAAGCAATTCGTTACCTTCATATTGCAGAAGGGTTTGTGATGCTTAATTCATTGGATCATCTTGTACCAAAGTTAGAAGAAGAGAGGCAGCAATTGACGCAATTCATGAAATCAGTTGATTCCAATTTGTCAAATTCAAAATTAAGCAAATGGAGAAGCACTGAAAAGCTGAAATCTTACTTGGAAACAATTTCTACAATTTTGAACCTGTGAATTGCATGAGGGCACAAACGAACTGCGAACATATTTTTTTTTATTGCATCAATAGATGGATTTACAATTGGAAATGAGTAATTGCAATTATGGCTTTAGATCAGGCGCCCGTCTTGGCAATAACTGGTGTTGTTACCATCGCTATTGGATTTGTTGTTTTGTTGATGGGATACTTTGCGGCAATTCGAAAAGATTACAGGTTGCATTATTATATGATGATAGGCGCGGTTACGTTGAACGCGTTGTTCCTTATTCAATACATCATTCGGTATATGTTGGGGCAGGAGACACATTTTGAAGGGCCTGTATTCGTCAGAAATTTTATCTACTATCCAATTCTTACGATTCATATTTCCCTTTCAATTGTTGTGATTTTTCTTATTGTCAAGCATCTTCGAATGTCTCTGAATGAGGTGAACTGGAATCAGGGAATGCCATATTTCAGATCCCCATACAACAAACAACATAGGGGATTTGGAAGGAAATTGTTCTTTATGTGGTTTGGCGCTTATTTAGGTGGCATCGTCATTTTCTTTATGCTCTATGTCATTCCATTTTGATTCTGGAAGTTTTTTTGGAGGACGTAAAAAGAGCATAGGTGTGTTTTTCTTGTATAAATTATATTCTGGATCGCTTCCCCACCTTTTATCAGCCAATTTTTCAAGTATGGGGATCCCGCTAATTTTAGTTAGTAACAAGAATACAAATACTGGAGATATCAACATAACATATTGAAACCCCTGCAATGTTGGAAATGCAATCATTACAATCCCCAGCCATAAAACGATTTCTCCGAAATAGTTAGGGTGACGAGACCAAGCCCAGAGTCCAGTTGAGATGAATTTTCCTTTGTTTTCTGGCTTTTTCTTGAATGCTCTTTTTTGGTGGTCGGCTAACGATTCAACACTGAAGCCAAATATCCAAAGGATCATTCCAAGATATGTCTCCAAGCCCAATTCAATTGAGGTTTGTGAGAGTAGAGAAGCAAGTGCTGCACCTAAAATGAAAATTATCCACATTCCTTGCATTAACCACACCAGTAAAAATCTAATTCCGGACTTCTTGAACTCTCGAAAACGGATATCTTCTCCCTGTTCACGAACTCTCGCAAACAGAAACAAACCTAACCTTAAACTCCAGACAGTAACCATAGTTGCCAAAATTGTTGATCGTAAGTTTTGTGGTGATCCAAGAAAATAAGCAAGCCAAATCAGTATGAGATAGGTAAACATTCCTACAAGATCGTAATATTTCTCTGTTTGGAAAAAATATGACGGAATGAAGGCAAGAAATTGAATGAACAAGGCCAGGAGAACCAATGCTAAGAATAGTGGTACTCCACCCATGGGCACTGAAGGATCACTTCCTGCCAGACCAAACAAGAATGAAATCATAATAACCACTATAATGATTAAGAGACGCATAAATTAGTTAAGAGGTGGTTATGCATGAGGGTGCTCAAATTATTTTTTATTAATTAATGTAGAGATTTCTTCCAAGGTAGTCACATCATTTGGAGCGTTTTTATCCGTTCTAATGTTTCCAGTAAATCGAGGAAACCTTAGGGAGAGAAATCGCCCTTCCTCATCAATTACCGTATGAACTGGGGATTCGGATATTTCCGCGGCTGACACTTCAAGAATAATTTCAGGTTTCACCCAAATGTCTGGATCAAGATTTGATAAAACATCAGAAGGTTTTTGATTCAGCTTGAGAGCCTCCATTTTAGCAGTAAGGTTCTGCATTATTTCATCAGTCAAGCCTGCACCCAACCGGCAAAATGTTCGATATACCTCTTCTTTGGGATCCCAAGCTGCCATCAATAATGTACCATAAAAGCCAGCCCGTTTCCCTTTTCCTTTCCACCCTCCTACAATGACTAAGTCAAATGTGTCTGCCAATGAGGATTGATAGTCTGCTTTGTACTTCAACCAAAGATAAGATCGTTTTCCAGGTTCGTAGAATGAATGGTCACCGATGCTTTTTACCATAATTCCTTCCCTTTTGAGGTCCTTTGCAATCATCATTTGTTGGTCTATGTCTTCGGGATCATTGCATGAAATGCTTTCTGCCATGGAAATCATGGTACTTGGTTTTAGGATTTTCTGGATTAATGCCTTTCTTTTAGGCAATGGTAGGTTCATTGTCGACTTACCATCAAGGTAGAGAAGATCAAATATGTAGACTTTGATGTTGATTGTTTCCATAATCTGTTTAACACCATATTTTCTTCTCCGATTTGTCAAAATTTGAAAATTGAGCATTTCATCCTTCTCGTAATCATAAGCGATGACTTCTCCATCCAATATCGCTGTACTAGCATCAATGACATTCGATATTTCATTTACGATTTCTGGAAAGATGCTGTCATACGATTCTTCATTTCTGGACCAAAGGTTTACTTTTTTATCTTGTTTGTGCATTTGGAGACGATATCCATCATATTTGATCTCGATTTCGCATTTGCCACCCATTCGATCCCAAATTTCCGATGAGGAAGCACCTCTATGTGGCAACATCGGCATGATTGGAGTTCCAACATTGGGATTAAATAGTGCCAATACGCCAGTCCGTCCTTCTTTGACAAGAGTTTGGACAACTAGTCCTATGTCACTTTGAATCGCAAACGCATAGTCCAATTCTTCAACTGCGCAAACATTATGGGTGAATTTTGCAGCAGCATCTAGCCAAGTAGAATCTTTCGCTCCAATTCGCATTTTACCAACTAAGATTCTCACAAAATATTTTCGCTCTAACCGATCCAATTTTCTCATGACTGAAGTCAAGATGTTGATTTTCTCTTTTTCCGTCCCAGTTCCTTGTATGGAGCCCACACGACGAAGAACATTCCAGATGTCAAGTATAGTTTGAGATTCTGTTTTCTGCTCCAATCCTAGGAAGCTTGAAAGGTCAGTTTGTTCGGATGCACTTGGCATTTCATAAATCAAGTCCCCCAAATCACCCAATTTGTCAAAACGTTCCTTAATTTTGGCAACAGAATGTCCTGTAAGGTCAGATATAATCTTCATTACCTGTTTCTCTTGAAGTCCAAGAATGATCATGTCATATTTTGGCCCCAACTCCCCCGTGGTTAAGTAAATGGTTGGAGGGATCTCTTCGTGTTCAAGCTTGCCCAAAAGTTCTGACAATATATCTATCATTTCCAACCTTTTGGTGGTTTGCTCGACCTTTTCAAACCACTTTACAAGTTCCAAGAAAAGCACAAACTTTAGAGAAATGTAAAGTATAAAAACCATCAGAATACTGCTTAGGAAGAT
>JALUTL010000218.1 GCA_027016475.1 Candidatus Heimdallarchaeota archaeon | reverse complement strand
CCAAAAAGTATCTGTTTATTTTGTATTCTGCATTGTACTTGCGGCTGTAAATTGGACGAACATCATAGTTCCTTTTCAAGGTAGATATCAGGCTTCTTTCAGTAACAACGGTTTGGGAACTGTGCTGTTGAATCAATTTGTCCCATTCAACTGAACTTCCGACAAACAGTTGCAATTGGGAGTGAAGGGGGTGATATAGCACAAGCTTCAAGTCACGCAATCTCTTGATGCTTTCTTCCACCCTTTTTTTCAGTTGGGCATTGTCGGTTTTCGTTCCTGCAAGGGCAAGCTCAACTGTTTGGTTAATGACCGGAACGGAGGCTTCTCTCGTAGCTATTTCCAGCAATCCCATTATCTTGATGGTTTCTATCAAAGGATCTGGATCGGCAGCTTTTTGGACTATGCCGATTGCCCTCGCCACCATTTCATAGATGTGATATGTACCGCCAAATCCAACATCCTTCTGAATACTTTCCTCAAAGAAGTCCCATAGCAGGGCCGTAGGGAAGAATGACGTGCTTTCCGAACTTTCTTGGCGTTTCGAAAGCCATGAGGAAAATGCATGCTCCTGCTGGGAAAAAAGAAATCCATCAACTGTCCTGCTGTTTTGCCCCACTTCCATGGACAGTTTGAGAAGAATATATAGGGCAAACGGGGTAAAAGGCCAAATAGACCTCAACTGATCCAGCGTAAGATCCATGATGAACTTTGGTAGGTTTGGAACTTCCCTTTGAAGATCCAAATACATGTCGAAGTATTCATCCCTAATTGCCCCAATTTCATTGCCCCACAATTGCTTTGCACTTCCCAGTTTCCTGAGCAACTGCTGGAAAAGCAATTGGATGTCCACTGCCATAGCAATTTGGGCAAATCTTCCCTCAATTTTCCTCCATTCTGAAACGAACGATTCCGGAAAGGCATGAATGTATCTCCCCAACGTCTTGTGGGTAATCAGAACAAGTAGGGCATGTTGGCTTTTATTTATCTTCTCCGCCAAGTCCTGAAAGAACATTACCTCCTTGATATCCGCTTCATTCGATTTGGTTTCCAAGTATTGGCTGAATTCATCAAAAAAGATCAGAAACCCTTCCTTTTTCTCACCATACCAATCTATGATCTCGTCCAATGAACTGAACTCATTCTGAATTTGCTTGTCCAATTGCTTTGTCTTACTCACAATTTGCTCTTCAATCCGCTCAGTCACCCCAACCACATTGACTATGTGGTATCTCTTCAAATGCTTCATGCTCTGAAATCTTTCAAGATATCCCCCAAACCCCTTTAGCTGTCTGTACAAGGATGGATGGCGGGCCTCCAGTTCTTGGGCTTCAAACTTCAAAAGTGCCTGAAATGCCAACACACAATAGGATTTGCCTGTCCCATACGGACCATAAAGAAAAATTGCCCGTTCATTGGAACCTGCCGAGAGACATTTCATGATCCGATCCATTGTGACCAATAAAGGCTCAGAAATCACTATGTCGTCCACCAATGCGTGATCAACGGAATCGAGCTCGAGATTGATTGACTTTTGGAAAATTATGTTCTAAATACCTATCACCCATTAAATACCTTTTTGATTAGTTCATCCTCTTTCCTTGTTTCAAGGAATGAGATGCTGTCAATGCCCGCAGTTCTTTCTATCTTCACTTTCCATCCCTGCTGGTTAAGCCCCGTAAGTCTGTCATACAGTTGCTGATGATCTAACCGCAGCACCTTGAGCGGAGAACGTGGGTCATGAGTGATTTCCCAAAGACTTCGCTGCACACCATTGCTCTCGCTGTCGACATACTTCAAATATTTGGCCACTGCATACTCAAATGCCAATTCCGGAACCATGGATGACTGCATCAGATGCACAACCCCGCGGTTATATTCTACCAAATCCAGTTTCGCCAACGGAGAGGAAAGATTGTCATCTGGATTTTTCATGTCTGCCTTTGCAGTGTAGGTGGAAATGAAGCATTGAATATCTCTCTTAAGCGTATTCACGGAAACTCCGCTTTTTGAAATCCCCAAATTCTGATACTCTCTCGCTATCCATGGTTGAACCAAATCCAAAAATTGGTTTGTACTGAACGTTTGATAGGGATTGACATTGAAAACCCAGTACCATGTCGAAGAATATTCCATGTTGTTGGCCAAATTCACATGAATCAACCAAAGGGTCTCATCCATTTCAAGATATGGGTCATGCTTGTAGATCATCTCCCCAAAATCAGTCATCCAATAGCTGTTGTGCCCCCTGTCGTATCCAATCACTTCCGTGGCCAACCCCCAAAATCTCAATGCATTTACCATGTTCTTCCCAACACCAAGAATGATCGGTGCATCATCCAAGGCAAACAGATTCTCTTTGTCTCTCCAGTTCTCAAGTATCTTGTAAATCCAACCGTCTCTCAAATAAAAGGAGTTATGGGCACCAAATGTCACAAATCTTCCCTCTTACTTCCAAACATACCATGGCCGTATAAACCTATTCTAAGGAAAACGGCCAATTCAAACTTCATCAAAACAAAAATCCTGAATTGATTTCATAAACAAAGTAAAATGGAATGACAAAATTCAAAACAGAATTAACGTAAGGTGAATGCCAATCTGTTTCATCTCCAAATATGTTCTACATTCCCTCAGAAGTGCCATTCCCTTGATTTTCAATCCGCTTCCCTTCCTTTTTGATTTGACAGGAGAGGTTCCAACTCCCTGAACAATGCTAAATCTGGTGACATTTCCCGCAAAATCATCCTTTCCAACTTCTTTGATTCATCGTACCATGCTCCAGTAAATAGCTCCTCAACAATTCTTAAAATCTCTGAAGGCTGAAATACGATGTCTTGGGGCTTTTCATTTCCTTCATTCAACAAATGCCCAAAAGCAATTATCCTTGCAATAAAGAGCAAATCATCATGGTCTTTTATATCCTGCCCAATGTTAATTATGTTTTGCGGTTCCTTTATTTTTTTTGGAGGAATCTTGTTGTGTAGGGCCATTGCAGCCCCAATAAAGATCGGATCAATTTGTCTTTGAGAAAAAACATGTTGTGTCTCTCCGTCATACAAAGGCTTCAACTTTTCCTTGATTTCCTTTTCAATCCTTATATTTCCCAATTTGGTGCTCATGGACACCCCTCCTCAACAACTGTTTTTGAATTATCCATTTTCAAAGAATAACACTTGCCAATGTTTGGCAAAATGTAGTTGATAATGTCTTTAATCTCAGTGTCCTTTGCGAACAGAATGACCTGCCTGCCTTCATAAAGCTTTGATATGTTTTTCGCAAAATTTTCTTTTATTTCCAAAGAGAGATTGATAAACATGGAATCATAGATTAATGGAACCAATAGTCCCAAAGTTTTATTAAGTGCGACACTATATGTTACTGCTCCAATATTGCTCTCTCCTGTAGAAATGTTTTCTATTTCACTCTCTTCTGATCCAAATTTTGAAGAAAAAACAATTTTCCACCCTTCCGGTTGCGTATCCAGTTTGATGGTATACTTTTTCTCATTCCCAACCAATATTCCAAACGTTTTATTCATGGTAAATTCCAAGAATTCAACAAATTTTTTCTCATAATACTTTTTCAATTCCTCCACAATTTTAATTAAATCGGCTGTAACACTTTCAATTTTCAGATAATCAATTTCTGATTGGGTTGTTTTAGTCTGTATCTTTTTAAGCTCTTTTCGAAGATTTTCAATTGAATCTTGATATTTCTTGATGGTTTGATCAACTTTATTAAGATTTGACTTCAGTTCATCCCGTTGATTTTCTAGCTTCAACAACCGGTTTTTGAACGATTTTATTTTATGGTACTCACTGTCGATATCTATGTCATCTTCTTGAATCCCAACATTGTTTTTGTAATTTGCATAATCTGCTTTCGCACTATGAAGTCTGTTTGCATATTCATAATACTCATTTTTCGCTTGCAATAAGTCTTCTTTTCTTTTGCTGATGTTTCGGATTTCTTGGTCAATCCTGTTAAGAAATGTCATAAGATCAAAATTCTTGCCTTCATCCCACTTAGGCAAAGAATCCTTAAAC
>JALUTL010000217.1:7270-11947 GCA_027016475.1 Candidatus Heimdallarchaeota archaeon | reverse complement strand
TCTCATGACTTATTGTGGAATTCACGTAGCAGGTAGGCATTTCAATTCCTTTGAGGGCAGGATACATGTATTGATTCAGATAGATTTCTTTCTGAACTTGCTCACTGATGAACCAATCAACAAATTTTTTCGCGAGTTCCATATTTGGTGCATTTTTCGTTATTCCCAAACCTTCAATTTGGAACCAACCACTTAGACCGTCGGAAGTGTTGGTGACTACCGCATTGGTAGTATCACCACCGTAGTTGCACTCTCCAAAGGCAGGGCTTGAAGTATATGAAAGCATAATGCTTCTGTTGGCTTCCGGTGTAAAGAATATGTCCAAAGCCTCTCCCCAACTTGGAGTCAACTGAGCGCCATTGTTTGACAAGTCTTTCCAGAAATCAATCCATTCAGCAGATGAATCTCCAATTGCAGGGTCTCCATATTCTGCAATTGACCAAAGAAGCAAGCCCAAGCCCACTGAAGATATCTTTGGATTCATGACCAGAAGTTGCTTCGCAATTTCGGGTTTCCGCAGATCATCAAGGGTAAAACCATCATAGAAACCGTCAAATCTGGTCTCATCGTACCAAATGGCAAAAACACCGAAATCATATGGGGTCAAAAGATTATCAGGTGCCAAATCTTCGACAAGACTATCAACCAAATTTTCAATACCTGAAGGCTTGTAAGGAGTCAAAATATCTGCCTCTCGTGCCTTATGGACTAGGACATTGTCAAGGCCAATAAGAACGTCTGCAACAGGTGATGATTTTTCTGCAATAGCCTTGGTCACAATTGAACCGGCATCATCAAGAAGCTCAATTTTTATGCTGTCCTTTGGTACACCAGCAAAGGCGGAGAAGTTGCCTGCAACATCATAGGCCAATCCTCCCAAAAGAGAATCGTAGGTATAGATTGTCAGTTGGGTGTTCGCGGCAACAAAGTTTGTTGATGGAAGTGCAAAAGCACCACACAAAACAGCTATGAGAATGATTATCTTTCCGTTTCTCATACGGAAAGGTTAACAAGTCCTATTTTCAAAATTATTATAGGGTAATATCACCCACTAATACCGTTGAAGAGGCTGAAATAACCATGAAGATGCCCTGTGAGCTGATTGCTGAACCGTACGTAGTGAAAATTAGGAAATACACCACCCAAAACCTTCGGAACAAAGGCCTAACCCAAAAGGAGATTGCAAATCTGCTTCATATTTCTCAGGCACTTGTAAGCTCATATCTCAAGACTTCAAAAGAAAAAACGCAACACGAACCAGAGAATATTTTTGACAAAGTTGCAAGACAGGTGGCTCATGAAGTTAGTGAGACATTGCTAGTCCATGGGCAGCAGGGAATAGAGCAGGCCATCTCGTCAGTTTGCAAAACCTGTAAACTTATGAGGGCACAAGGACCAAGTTGCGCCTTGCACTTTATGATTGTCCCTGAGTTGCAGAAGGAGAATTCAATATGTCAAGCCTGCCACAGCAATCAGAACACAGTGCAACTACTCCAAGAGGACAGGTATCATGTAATTCGGTCACTTCAACATGCAGTCCAGACAATGGCAAAAATACAAAGCATATCAGAGCTTGTTCCGGAAATCGGGTTGCAATTTCTGTATTCCATTGAAAACCCCAAATCCAATATGGACGTAGCTGGTTTTCCAGGCAGGATTGGAAAGCATCGAGAAAAGTTGGTCAGAATTGCAAATCCCGAATTTGCGGCTTCAAATCATTCGTCGAAAATTCTCATAGAAGTAAACAAGTATGTACAAAACGTAAGGAGCCTTATAACCATAAAAACCTCAAACAAGTTAGAAGATCAACTATCGTCTATTGGAGTTTCCTATCTTCATTTGAGCTTTGACACTTACTCTAAACGAAAAATCAGGGAGAAACTAGAAAGTCAGACCCTTTCAGTTCCTATAGCCTTTTTGGGTGAACCGGCTATTGGGATTGAAGCAATTACTTATTTGGTTGCCAGTAACCCCGCAGACATAATCTCTATCCTTGAAAAGATTAGTAGTTTCTACCAGTAAACAGCCCATTACTGTTCAAATTTACTCGTAAAGGAATCCTTTTTTATGTCGGCGACTAATTAAAATGCAGAACAACCAATGATTGATGAGTTCCTACAGGTAGAAGAAATCCAAGTGCTGACATTGGCCAACACAGAAGCAATCATAGAGCAGAGGACACTCCCGTTCCTCAGATTTATTTTGGAAAATGGAAGCGATTTCATCATGAGCATGATCCCGATGGAAATTGCCATAGCAATATCTGCGCATCAAAATGGGCATTCCACACAGGATTCACGATTGAGAATTCATGATCTAGTAGGAGAACTTGCCATTATTCAAAAGGTTGAAATCGATTCAATAGTGCCTGGAACAGGAGTCTATCAGGCTACGATTTGGCTTCTACCAGAAGGTTTCAATCAATCAATTTCATATTCAATGATTCCTAGCCACGCCACGTTGCTCGCAGTCTTGAACGACGCCCCTATCTATGTTTCCAGAAGATTGTGGGAAGAATACATTGCACAAAAGGAAGAAGCACAACAAGACATGGATTTTGATGTTTCCGAATAAGCTATAGTTGATAAACCAATCTGTTTCCGTGAACAGCCAATGAAACCTCCAAAGAAGGTGGAGGAATCCCAGAAGGAAGCTCCACATCGAGCAGTTCATTAGATGCTTTCTCCGGTGACGTTTTTTTGCGAAGGACAACGAACGATTTTGGCAAACGGAAATCCGGCGGGTTGAAAGAAATAGCTTCAGGAACTTGCAATCTTCCTGATGAATTCAGAACCGATTTAATTGAATTATCAACGGACGATTTGATTGGTGGCTTGGGTGCGCTTTGTTGAACCGTTTTCTTTGTAAGCAACTTATAAATTTCAAACCATGAATAAAAAGGAGATAAAGCATCCAATAATAAGGGTAAAGCAAATGCAGCAATTTCATGTCCCAACTGCAATTCTGAATCCCTTTGTCGGCCATGTCCTAAGCAAAGCAGACCGCTAGTTTGAGAAAATTCTGACAATAGGTTTAAACGAATCTTTGGTGAACGGACTGGTATAATATTTGCTGTTGAACTGGAATTTTTTGTATCAACAATTAATGACATTAGAAATGTCAGAGGATCGGGATTGTAATGTTTCATTGTTGTCCCTCGGATTTGGTGTCCGCTTCCCAGAACGTCAATAACCGCTTGAACCTCTACGGCTTCATTGTACATCCTATTTATTGTTTCTTGGAGCGTTTCATTTCCCTTTTGCTCTTCAGTAATCAAAGGGAACATGTCAAACGAATAGGCAAATGGGGTATAAAAATGAATATTCTCTTGTTTTCGATGTTCTTGGGCCAAACACACCTGAAATTCTTGAGTTTGCATATTGAACCGGTAAGGCTCTACTATCGCAATATTTGGCAACTCTTTTCCAATCAGCCGTGTCCATCGGGCAACCTGTCCCTTATTTCCACCAAGTTGCCAACCGTCCCCAAACGTTCGTTTGATCCTTCGTCCAAAGTCCAACCAAGACACTCGGGAAATCGTTCTCTCAGGCAATATGCATCCACCATAGCTCCCTCCTGCAAAAAAAGCAGTTTTAATCCGATTCAGAGTTGATTCAGTTTCGTTGGGAGAAAGAAAGGACAAATGATCATACAGCATAGGCATGATCATTCCCCCTTTAGCATCCAAAACAAATCTCTCACTTTTTGAGGGTATGGCTTCCAGAACAGGTTCTTTTCCAATTATTGTCCCTTTGTCATGAACGAGTACTGCACAATCGACCATCACACCAGTATCAGGAAGTTTGCTGTTGACAATAAGGTACTCGTCCATACAAACTTCAGGATTTTGATTCTTAAGAACCCTTTCACAGTTAACAGGACTTGAAGAGCGTGAAATTGCACTTCTTGTGGATGAGTCATTGTACAATAGGCCCATGATGTAAATTCCTTCATTCTTAGAGGCACAAGACGCATCCAGCAGTTCTAGACCGAAGAATTTAGACCATTCGGACAATAGGTTGATTTATGTTCCTGATTCAGCAACCGGAGGTTCAAATCGGTTCCAAGAGCCATTGATATGCAGAAGAATAGATGTGGCCTTTTTCCAAATCTTTAGTCATTATCCCCACTCTGGAATGTTTTCCACCAGTCCTCCAAAGTTCGTTTCCATGGTCGAGGATGGAATTCCAGTACACTATGCAATTTGGACGTATCCAATGTACGGATACTCGCCAAGGTTCTGATTCTATATCGGGATAGTCCTCGATCAGAATTCCTTCCTCGAAGCCTGTTAAGGAACTCGGCAGTGGCCCCTGCCATGTACGCCACCCGATACGGGGTTTTCTTGGCGGGAAGCTCAAGCCCTGTGATTTTGGCCAATTCGGTAACAAATTCATGAAAGCTCAATGAGTGTCCTTGGATATTGAAGGTTTCATTTGCCATTCTGTCAATCAGACTTGTCTGAACGTAAACCTCAGCCAAGTCCCGGGCGTCAATCAATCCAATTCTTCCATCACGGGTGAGCATAGGTAGCCTTCGAGATTTCAACCGATTATAGATCTCAAATGTAAAATTTTTGTCGTGAGGACCTGAAATGAAAGGGGGCTTGAAAATAGTAAATGGAATTTTTCCTTTCAAGCCAGAAACTACAATTCGGTCGGATTCAAGTTTTGATTT
>JALUTL010000217.1:0-7260 GCA_027016475.1 Candidatus Heimdallarchaeota archaeon | reverse complement strand
CGTAAATTGATGCAGGCTCCAATGGATCAGTTTCAGTCAAAGGTCGTGTCCCCAATTGTTTGTAAGTAGCAATAGATGAGGTGTGGACAAAATATGTTCCACTGGTCTTCAAGGCGACATCCACAATTTTTTTTGTGCCTTCTACATTCACTTTCCAAAGTACATCCCTTGTTGCACCAGAAACCGCAGCAGCACAATGATACCATTCTGCATTGGAAGGAAAATCGGGCCAGGAATCGATAGATGTACTCAAATCAACCCTCAAAGGATGCGCACCTAGCGCTTCCAATTCCATTAATACTTCTTTAGACCGCCCTACTGCCCAGACATCTACATTCTTTTGCAGAAGCTTGTTCACAACATGGAAACCAACCAAACCAGTGGCACCGGTAACCACTGCTTTCCTACTGTCCATTCAGAATATCAAAAAATTGGCGTTTTTTGTACTTTTGCCATCATTGTCAAACATTTTCTCAATATTCGAATCCTTCCAAAGATTCTCGAAACTGTTCTGTCAGCTCTTCTCGTATCTCAGGAGTCAAGGCGAAATCTCTTTCGCTCTCGATTACCTCAACCCGTTCCTTCTCGGTATGAGGAATTTCTTCAGTTATGACATAATCCTTGCCTAACTCTTCGTCAGATGACGTATAGTCACAATCTCTACATTTGAAGACAGGTTTCCCTGCCTTGCTCTTCTTTGTATCCAAAACCAATAATGCATCACATTCAGGACAGAACTGCATAATTTTCTACCTCACTATATATGTAAATTAGTCTTCATCGTATCTACACTCGCGACACATGAAGAAATACGCAAATGCATTAACGTTATAAGTCATATATTACCTTTTATATTGATGAACCGGAAAAAATCAGAAACAAATCAATTCTCTGAAATCTACTGTGCAAAAATTCAAGGGAATCATCCATCATGGAATCCCGGACAGTGTGTGGAGAAAAATCATTGTTTTGCAACCAGACATACCATGAACTTCCGGCGAACTTGTGAAGGCAATACTAAGGAACCTCCCAGCTTTTTCCCTTCAACTATTGCTTCAAATACATAACAATCGATGATGTCTACACTGAAGCGGCTCCATGCTTCAACAATATCTTTTGGTGATCGTAAGTTTATGTTACCAACGATCCCATTGTGACCATGCATTGCACGTCGGGTTTCCCAATATTCATCCCCCTTCGCATAATCGACATACAGTACATGACCATTAGGCACGCACACCCTTGTCATTTCAGAAAAGAATGGATCCAATAAAGGATAGTCACTGAAGCAAAAAAATGAGGAGACAAAGGTAAAAGACGCTGACCTGGTGGGAAGCTTAACCGCCGATCCAAGCACCTTTCCAGCATCTCCAATCATGTGATTCTGGAGCATGGCATGGGAAATGTCAACACCAGCCGTCACTCGTGGTTTGGCCCACCTTTGCAAATGATGAAGGGGAAAACCCGCGCCTGTCCCAACATCCAGCCACATTGAATCTGAATAATATGTGTGGTAACGTGTTCCCACCTCATCAAGAACCGGCGTACGGGTTCCCCCATCCAAAAATTTTTTTGCTCGCGCCCCATCCTGCCAGTATCTGAAAAGTGTTTCTGGTGAGCCACTGTAATAGTTGTCCACAATCCGTCTGAAATCTCCAGCAATTCAAGTCTTTCCATTCAAGCGTGTCGGGATCTGAAAGTGCTACATTATTTGCATTAACAAATTTTGTCAAAATGGTCTACAACAGACAACCAAATCCATTCAATACGTTATTAATTGTCGGATCCATTTCAACCATGCTCGACTGGTTAAGAGTTTCCATAGAAATTGCCATAGTTATAGCAGCGATCGTGCTAATGATTCTTGTTCTACTCCAAACAAAATGCTGAATATTCTAAAAAGCAGCAAAATTGAGCAAAGTTGGAGGCAGGCTAGGGCTTTGCAGCCTGTGATAATCGGACTGTTCTTTTTCTTGTGATAGTCAGAATTTTGACTACATTCGACGCGGCATCTACCAGCTTCGCACTTCCCAAATGGCTCTTTGATCTGAAAATCGGATCGAATCACAATCTACTGATGAATTCCAATCTCCTACTTACATCCTTTCTTC
Organism: Candidatus Heimdallarchaeota archaeon; assembly: GCA_027016475.1. Classification (GTDB taxonomy): domain Archaea; phylum Asgardarchaeota; class Heimdallarchaeia; order Heimdallarchaeales; family Kariarchaeaceae; genus WAKA01. Next base: position 5,149 of record JALUTL010000217.1, on the reverse strand, counting down.
TATTTCTGAGACTTCGAATGGATATCAAGGCTTATGACGGCCTGTTCAGACTGCTGAGATCAGGATGAAATCTAGCTTTCTGCAACTCCTGTTTTAACAAGTTCCAGTGGTAGCACATGAAGGAGAAGGCAATGGAGACGCCACCTCAACCACAATCATGATTTTCCGCGATCCTTAAGGTAGCATTGATTACAGCCAGCATTTACATTATAGGGACAAGCCAGAATAGTTCGTTTCTACATCATTATAGTATTTACCTACAAAAAGTATTGCACAATCCGATCACTATGTGGAGTTCGTCGCAATTTCCACTTCAGGGATACCTACCTATGAGATGATACTGAAGGAGCAACTCAAGGATGCAACCCTTTTGACAGGACTGCTGACCGCATTGCAGGCCCTGACAGTTGAAATTACGGAGACAAAGCTGGAAGAGCTTGAACTGCAGCAATTCCAGATATTTTTGCTCTCATCCTCAAAGTTTAGCATAGCATGGACTGATAAGCTTAGGAAAAGTAAATCGGAAGCATGCACTATCTGTGATCAAGCAGTTGAGAGACACCTATGATGAAACCTGCGAAAATGAAATCAAAGCTGCACTCAAGGTCGGCTCTATCAAGAAGGTAGAAGAATTTGACAACCATTGTAGAACTATTCTTATGGAAGCAAATGATTATCTGCAGCGCCTGATAGACGTGAGGAAAGAATTCTTTGACAATGACAAACAAACTGATGAAGAGATCACTAAATTGAAGGATGACTTTTTCTGAAAGAATACATGCCGGAAAGGGCAACCAGCCACATTATGCCGGTTAGCAATGAAACTGCCAATACAGAAGCGAAGCCAAACTCATAAATGGACAAAATGATGTAGTCAAAAGGGTCTATCACTTTCAATAAGAATCGGACAACCAATGAACATCCAATGAAAACGCCAAAGAGAATAAGATTGAGAATGGTTCCGACCGCGGACACACATAGAAAAATGTGCTGATCTGAAATGACGAGCCTCTTGTAATCCATGATTACTTGCTGCATCATGATGAAATACATAAAAATCATCAGAAAGCTCAAACCAATGAGCAACTGTATCAAGGTCGAATATGGGTCGTATGAAGCGGACTGCCTGATTGACAGATACAAGCTTGGATCTAATGCAGAGGTCTCAATATACCAAAAACCGGTTAATTCTTTATGAAGGACTTCTCTTACCTGCTCTTTGGAAGCTCCCGATGGAGGAACATAAATTAGTAGCATGAACTCATTTGCTTCAAATTGAGTAAGGTTTTGGTACAAAAAGAATTGAGGGTCAGTAGGGGTCATGAAACCGACAAAATTGACAACGGAATACTCTTGCAAGAGATTTAGCCGACTGTTGACAACAATGCTCAATGAGAAATCTGTGTCAACTGATGAAGATAGTCTTTGATCCAAAAAGAGCGTATTGTTTGCAAGTGAGTTGTGGGCAGTATAATAGGACAGTATGTTTTCTGCAAAAGCCGTATCCGTAAACAGAAATCCATTCAATTGAGTTGTCAACTGGATGGCGGACGATGGAACTAGAGGGAAAATAGATATGCCCAAGGTATTTTCCAATTTGCTCCGTTCTGACATGACCTCAGAATAGTTGGCCGATTGGGCATAAAATAAGCCAATATCATCTGGATTCGGCACTGAGGAAGTTGAGACGTCATGGTAAAGCATAGTTTGAAGCAAGATGAGATAAAATAAAGATATAAGTACCATTGACAGCCATTTTCTCTTCCACAGATTGCGCCAAAACATCATGAAACCAACAGAAAGTATTACACTCCTTTTTTTTGGAATGGCAACCGAGTAAAGCCAAGAAAGCAATACTTTGGAGAGCCATTTCATAGATGCCAACGTTGCAACCATTCCCGCAATGGAAATAACTGTCAAAGCCAAACACTCAGAATGATATCAAAGTTTTGAAAGGCAAAATTGAGCTGGATATTGACCAAGATTGATGTTCCTGCCAAAACAAAAAGAAAGATTTCCAAAGGGTCAATGGTTTTGACATTAAAAATGTCCGGATCTCGATTCAAATCCAACGAAGTCTGCCTCATAACAATTGGTGCAACAAAAATCACCACAAGGCTGAAAAGAAAGTGCTGCAATACCAAGTAGAAAACGAACGGAATAACGATGTCAGTCGAAGGCAAAGTAAGGGATGAGGTCAATAAGCCCAAATCAAGAGATTCACCGAACATGAAGAATAGGAGATCCCCTACCATCGTGAGTAGAAGCACCATCCCTACATACCCTTTCCAAAAGGATTTGAAAGCCTCTTCATCAAATCCCCGGACTTTTTGATTGTTCATCGTGTCAAAATCCTCGCGCAAAAATACAGCCAAGCCAAGTGTGAAAATCGCCATAAACATAACAATGATCAAAAGATTGTATACTGTACTGAACAAAAGATACATTTCAATGCCACTTGTTTCCTTTATCAGTTCCAAAAAAGGAACAACCGGGTCACTCTGGGGGAAGAATTTTTTACCTGCCTCGATCCATTGCTCTGCAATTTGAGAAATTGAAGAGTTGAATTGCCGATAGGTACTGAACCTGTCCAATACAGAAGGAGCATAGACCAATCCAATGCCATATCGCAATTCGATAGGATTTTTGCTCCACCCATCTGCCATCGCTTTGGGAAGAACCAAAATCCCATGGTAAGGATAAATGGAGTCCTTGTTCCAGATTCCGATATCCTTCTTCATTACAGTCACATTCACCAAATCTGAAACAACAAAAGTGATGATTAGTTCATCTGTAGCCAATGGTGCATGGTCAAAATCAATTTGCAGCTCAGGCGCTAGTTTGGTGTCATCAACCATGAGTCTTAGGATCACGTCACTTAATTGACAACTCTTGCACTCCATGTTTCCATAAACTGTCAAAAAAGAATCAACTTCGCCCCAACGTGAAAATTTGCGGGTGTAATATCCCAATGTTTCTGTGTACTTTTGGTTCAGATGGGATTGGTTGAACTCTGTTTCTTCCACATCGACCGAAAAATCATAATGATAGTATCCCGCATAATGAACCATCGGGCTTGAGATTGGAGAATAAATCAGAAACAACGGAAAAAGAAAATTAATCAGAAGGATAAAGGGAACAAGGCCCTTGTTTCGAAAAATCAATTTCGCTGAAAGCAAAATCATGGATATCCACCCGGGGAAAAACCTTCAACCTTGAACTATTTCCAGCACTTTTCCCTTATCCAGTCTCATGACAATGTCAGCATACTTTCTTACCGTGTCATCATGTGTTGCAATAAGCACGGATTTGCCATCCTCTTTGACCAAATTCTTCAGGTACTCCAAGACTATCCGCCTGTTTTCCTCATCCAAATTTGCTGTCGGCTCATCAGCCAAAATTACCAATGGATCGTTCGCCAATGCTACGGCAATTGCAACTCGTTGCTTTTCACCACCGCTCAATTCGTCCGGAAATGACTTTTTGTATTTCAGAATGCCAAACTTGTTCAGCAGAAATTCAATCCTTTCCTTCCTCTCTTTTTTCGAAAGTTTGCCTGCGAGCAGCATGGGAAGCTCAATGTTCTCATAGACGTTGAGGGCAGGAACCAAGTTCAAATCCTGGAAAATGAACCCAATTTTGTTGATTCGGTATTCCATGTTCTCTTTTTTGGACATGCTCCCTACATCCGCTCCATCAAACCATATATTTCCTGTTGTAGGTTGCCAAATACCACCTAGGCACTTCAAGAGCGTCGTCTTGCCGCTTCCGCTGGGCCCGTACGGCGCACTCATCTTGTTGGGATCAAAACTGAAGTTGCTGTGGGAAAGGGCCACCACATCGATCGTTCCCTTGAAGAGTTTGTAAACCTCTTTTCCTTCGTAAAGAATTTTGCCTTTCGTTTCAAGCACCTGAGAGCTGCTCATTATCCTTCCAAAAAATATCCATTTTTTTAAAATCTGCGTTTTTACCGCAAAATACTACAAAAAGGAAGAAAATTTTTCATAAAAAGCCAAACAAACAGTAAGGCTTAAAAAAAACGAATTCGTGGGAGGCACTCCCATAATGAGGTGACAAAATGAAAAGTTATGAAAAAAGCCTACAATTGAAAGGGATATCCCTATTAGCAATAATGATTGCAACCACTTTTTTGGGTCTTAGTCCGACATCAAATGCAGAACCTCTTTGGGAATACAGTATCGAGTTCTACTTTTACAATGCCAGATCATCCGGAACCCTATAGTTTGAAATAGAAGCAGTGATTGATGGGGCATCACAAAAAGTGTATTCCACTAATAAATATGTAGATTTTGGCCGAATTTGGGACTGGACAAAAATTTCTGATTCAAAAATCCCGCTTCTCGACATGAATGATTATTTCCGGTTCCGTATGAAATCCGCGAGTGCTGGTTGGAGTTCCTCAACTATTGTAGGTCCGATCACAATAGACCCTATTGAAAGTGCTTTAAGTACATATAAGCAAGAATATGAAAGATATGGATCCACATGTGGCTACATTTTAGGTATATACGAGTGTTGGTATCAAGGACAAGGGTCATTGCTCAAAGTGCATGTCATTAGGGAAACCATATATTGGCAATGACGTTATAAAGAAGCATAGAGAGAAAGGTCTAGTCATATGAAGAGAATTATACCATATTATAGATTGGTAAGTTCATTCAGGTTTTGGTCAGGAAATCACGCTCTCATTTCACAGATAGTCGTAGTTGTTTCCATCGCAATTTTGGTTGGATCAATCGGGCAGCCAGACACAATTGTCTATCGTGATTTTTTGAATTCAACAGATGATCCAATTGATAAAATTCCAGATATTTTGTGGGTCACAGATATTGAAGGAACACCCAAACCAGACTTAGTTCAGGAGCTCGAGCAGTTTAAGCAAGAAGTTAACAAAGAGTTCTCAGAAATAAAAGTTGAGCAGTTTGTTGCACCTTCGTTGAACCTTTTGATGAATGAAACCGAAGCAGTGAGCCTAAATGTCTTTTTTGCGGATGAAGAGACTTTGGAACATCTCGCGCCAGATTGGGATGCCAAAATTTATGACTATTTGATATTCATTTCATCAGAAACTTTTTCAGACTACGAAACAATGACATTGAACGGAGAAAATGTCAATATCAAATTAGAG
>JALUTL010000216.1 GCA_027016475.1 Candidatus Heimdallarchaeota archaeon | reverse complement strand
ATTTAAATCTTTCACTAAATCATGATAGAAATAACTGATGACCATTACTTTTAGCTAATTTTAAGGTAAATCATTTGGTGAATACCGCCAAAAAAACGTTCAACATATAATCGACTTTTAGGTTAGATTGCCCTTTCTATAGAAAATTATGCAATTAGTTTATTGTCAATCCTAAAGGCTCTGTAGTTTATATAAACATTCTTGTACATTTCCCCCCTGAATTGAGGAAAGAAAAATATCAAAACAAGACTTTTGGAAGGATGTTAAGAGCTATTTTTATTTATGGTTGAAATACGGATAATGTGAATGGAACCGTTTTGGGATTTGCCGAATCATATACCTGTATATATTGCAAAGGAGGACATGCACTTGGTTGCATCCCAATTGAATCAGTTGGGGTTCAAATTCACTATTTTTCAAATCCTGAGGCCCAGTGTCATCTATTCGAAAATCAAACCAATGAAGTTCAATGGATTGGAGGTTGAAATGCATGTCCGAATTTACACAGATGGCAAAATCCTTTGTGAATTTGAGCCTAAACGGTTAAGAAACGTATTTTCCCATCTTTTTACCCGAAGCTATTCCGCCCATGAGCAGATGATTTCATGGTTGGAGGAATGGAATGTCAAATACCACGTAGACATGGGGAAACGATACCAATACAATACATATTTTCCCAAAGGATTTCCACCTAGCACGAAGGAGTTTTTTGTATGGTTAACTTCATGCATTCTGGTTTTTCCATTTGGTTTTCTTGTTTTGAGCTACAGAAAGATAAAGCACTTTGCAAATCTTGGTTTAATTGCAACGAAGAACATTTTGCAAGCAAGCTTCTAAACGTCCTCATCTAAAGAGTTTGAGTTGCAGTAACACGAAGGGCCTATTTTTTTATGTCCAATTGTGGAAATTAGTTTTCAAATGAAACAGTTGGAATCGATGAATTCATCGATGAAAATGTTCTGACGCCAATCATCCATCGCAATGTCATCGATTGAATAGTTTAATGCGGATCATCCACAAAATCAAAATGGATCCATTAAGCCAAAAATCCACGAATCAGAAATCATCGATGATCATCGATCAATCCATCATCACTAAAAAAATATCGATGATACAACGATGACCCCATCGATCAATGCAATTTAAACGATGAAAAAGGATGAGTTCATCAATACCGATCAAAGCATTACCGAATGTTTGACACAAGTGTAGACAATTGGCGGATTTGAAACATGCGATCATCAATGCAATCATCGATACAAATCGATAAATTCAATCGAATTCACCAGGAACTATGCATGTAACAGAGGAAATTGTCCGGTTTAGTGATACAGATGCAGCAGGCATCCTATATTTTGGTTCTTTTGCCACATATTTTGATGAAAGTTTCTTGAGTGCACTGAGAGAAGAAGGGATCGGTTGGGATGAACACAAGACATACAACTTTCTTCTACCAATTATTGAACACAAGACAAACTTTTATGCGCCTTTGAAATTTGGGGAGAAAGTAAGAGTCTATTGCAGTATCACAAAAGTTGGTCGAACTTCATTTACGAGTAGCCATTTGCTACAACGGGTCAGTGATGGAGTAATTTGTGCACAGGGCTACATTTCACGAGTTGTTGTTGATTACAACACGTTCCAAAAGAAAGAAATTCCCAATGTGCTGAAGAAAATTTTCGAGAAGCTACAAACAGTACCAGAGGGCTTTCCTGAAGAGCTAAAACAAAAGTTATTCTCTGTTCAATAAAAATTCAAAAGCCCCTTCTTTTTTGTCAGTTTGATATTCGTATGTCGAAATTTGCTCTAACCCAGGAGGAACCGATTTTGCATCCATAGGCAAATGTACAATCAGAGGTTTTTCACCAGTATATTTGAATGAGATTTTTAACTTGTCACCAACAAGCTTTGCAGACACGTTGATAGTTGCACCTCCCTCCATAAACACCTGTTTTGCCTCAACTCCAGCCTCCAACCATTGAATTGGCATGCCTTTGATAAGTACAGGTGTTGCACCTAATCGTTCATCGACAAAAAGATCCAAAATGCCGTTGACAAACTCAGCAGCAGTGTATCCATTTGGAGAATCTCCAACCGAATTCGATTTTCCATTTGGACTTATACCTTCACCCCAACCCTGATCATTGGTTCTGTTCTTGATCAAGAAATTGATCATTGACAAGACTCTCTCGGGCAGGTTCAACTGCCGAAACACCTGCATGAGCTGCAGACCAAAGTAAGTTCCATACGCGTTCCATGGTTGGAAAATCATGAGACCTCCATTGCAAACATAATGATTCCATATATGCTGGATGGTATCTCTTAGCGATTGATATTCCGTAGAAAACATTTTAAGTGGATAAAAGGCGGAAATATTCAAAATCATCAAAGAATCTTCTGATAGGTACGGACCAGCAGTCAAGAATCCATACTTATTGTAATTAAGGGACATAGAGTCTGTAATTGATTTGAAGAACTTTTCCATGTCCTTTTCTATTTTTTCACTCTCACCTTTTCGTCCAAGCACATCTGAAAGTTCTCCAATCAGTTTCATTGTTTGATATGCCCAAAAATTGTGATAAAAATAGAGGCTTCGTTTATGGAAAATTCTTTGGAAAAATGGGGGGATTCCCTTGTCGACCAGCCCTTGGATTAACGGATCATCCGATTCCTCAAGCTTTTTGCGGCTTTTGTTGATGATCTCACTAGCTCTTTTCAGTGTCGGCAATTTTTCACCCAACCAATGGGCATCCTTCGTGAAAAAGTAGTGAGCTGCAATTGCGTAAATGATTGAGCCAATGGCATCTAGCCGATCTTCGTCATTGAATATTCCCTCATCCCGTAATGAATCTATACTAGAGTTGAGGATGGATGAAATGTCATTGGTGTCAATCCCTAACCGATCCAATGCAAGAATCTGAGGAAACAAAGCCTGTGGCCAAACTTTTTCTTGGAGGCTTGCGCCTAATGTGATTACCCCGTCTTCTTTGTCCATCAGTAGTCTCAGGACAATCGCAGAATTTCGGAACATTGTATCGACAAGTGGATCACTGGTTTGGACAACAGGAAAATCTTCAGTTTCCTCTTCCCATTTGAATTCTACATCATCGATGTCAATCTCGTCCAACGCTTCACCACGCAGTGCAATTATGAATTCAGGTTTGGATCTGACCGGAAAGGATGCACCCCATGATGCCAGAGATGCTTTGCATTCCGCTTTGGTTTCGGCCGGGAGTGACTTGTTCAGCCACCTGCCTGCGTGTCCTGAAGCGATATCCATAACAATTGTCTCTACAGGTTTTTCATGGATATAGATTGTTGGATGGTTGGCAATCATTACCTCATCGGTTCTTGCGTCATATTCTATTTCTGAAATTTCAGTCAGACCTTCCTGGTCAAAAGGAGTAATTGTTACAAACAATGGATGGTTAGCGAATCCACGAACTACATTGATTGCAAGTGATTCGTTTCCGTCTGCATCAGAATCCGCGACACATTCATAAGTCAGAACATCCTCATCAATTGTCCACGTCACCAAAACCATAGGATACCCGTAGTCGTTCAGCTCAATTTGAACGTCACCTTCTTCAGACATGTAACGCGGTTGTCCTTCAACAGATGTACCAAACATCAATGTATATGATTTGGGTTTGGGAATGATCCCGCCTCTGTGGTCGACAACAGGCTCAATTGAAGATGTTGGGCTTCCAAGGGCAAAATAGTTTCGATTGTCACTGTTTGATATGACAGGAAGGGCTGCCAACCCATGAAGGGAATTGCCTTTGGGTCCAATTTGCTCCAATACCCAAGCTGGAAGAACTACCGAGTTTTTGCCGATCGAGAAATACTGTCTGGTCAGCCAACTTTTTTGGAGAGCATTTGCAAATACCTGAATTGTCGCTTCATTGTAAACTTCAGTATCATTGAGAAGTGTCAAAGCCCGTTCCAGAACGTCCTTGTCTATTGTCCCATTCACTGCCTCTTTCCTCAAACGAGATGATTCTGTTGTGTTTATTTAAAATTAAGGAGTCTATTGAAAAATAGAATAAAAAAAGGAAAGATAGTAATCAAACAGTCGGTTCATTAAACAGTTTGGTAG
>JALUTL010000215.1 GCA_027016475.1 Candidatus Heimdallarchaeota archaeon | reverse complement strand
TTGCCAAACCATTGGATTTTGAGATGGAAAATGATATCCAAGGTGTTTTGAAAATTGATGGAGAAACAATCCCGGTTGTGCTCCTTCGAAACCTGATCAAAAAAGAAATTGAACCCATTGATACTTCATTAAGGAAAAATGAAGTTGTGCTTTTATGTAGAGGCAGGGAAAAGAAAGTGGCATTGGTTGTGGATCAAATAATTGATGAAAGATTGTTGAATGTAAGACCATTGAACCCTATTTTGAGGAGATTCAAGATATTTGAGGGTGTTGTCAGCGGAACAGAGCAGGAACTGTTGCTGGTAGTCAACCCATCAAGCATAATTTAAAGGCAGGGTGTAAAACAATGACAGTGACATTTGGTAAAGATGAGATAGAAGCGTTCAAAGAAGCAGGAAACGTTGGTGCAGGGCATGCCGCAATTGCATTGACAAAGCTTTTTTCTCGCCATGTGGACATGACAGTCCCGTTTGTTAGGTACGGTGATGTCAAAACAATACTTGATGAGGCGGGATTTGACAAGGACATGCTAGTGGCCTATGAGGATTTGGACATTACTGAACCAGTGAAGTACAAATTGGCAGTGTTTTTTAAGCCAGAATCCGTCCTGAACATACTTTCTGTTCTTACAGCCACTTCAAGAAACAAGCTGACAAATGAAGCAGATCTGACCAATATGCAAAAATCACTGATACAGGAAATTGGATCGACCATCATCCTCAGATATATTGCTGCTTTAAACAAGATGATGAAGATTGACGCGATGCCTAAAGATGCACCCGTCATCAAGTTTGATCAAGCGGAGGCGGCATTTTCCAGATTATTTCAAAACAATCAAGACAACGACGTTTTTCTCATCCAATTGAACTTGTTTACGGAGGAACAAAGATTTGAATGTCAGTTGTTCATCCAACCCGATGTTGCAAGCATAGAGGATTACAGGAAAGCATTCCATTTGGCATAGACTCTAAATTTGAGGTTTTGATAGTGATTCATAGTGTCTGTAGAGTTCAATGATCTTGTTTGGAGGGACATCATACCATCCCGAAAGTGCTCGAATCTCCTTCATGACCAAATCGGTAACATATCTGACTACTGCATGATTTTCTTGAAGTCCATAGTATTCTTCAAACCATATTGGAGAGCCGACATACATCCTGACAGGCCTACCCAATCTTGGCATTTTCGCACCATAAGGCCATAACCCGTCAGTTCCCAACAGTCCTACAGGCACAATCGGACAGCCAGCTTCCAAAGCAATTCTGGCCATTCCAGTTTTTCCCTCAAATGATTTTCGACGTCTAAGTATTGCCCCTTCGGGAAAAATACCAACGCATGCACCCTGCTTTACGGCTTCTACACTGATTTTTATAACCACTGCCTTGTTTTTTTCTCTTCGTTCAGGAACAGGAATAGTGCCAATAATGTCATTGATTTTTCCAAAAATAGGATTTGCCCATAGTGTTCGTTGGCGGCCAACAAATCTGACACGATGGTTTCTTACCTCAAGCCCCATAACAAAAGCATCAACAATGGAGCCATGATTTGCGGCCATCAAAAATCCTTGGTTTGAAGGAATTTCATCCAACAGTTCCAATCCTTCTGATTTCACATCGTATGTAATTCCTAGTATTGTCCGGAAGATTCCCTTCAAGCATCGATACGCCCATTCCGGCGTTTCATATTCCAATTTGGGCACGATTTCCCTTTGTATCGTAGTTTTAAAATATTGCTGAGTACAGTGAAGATTTAAGTTAAAGGTTTTTGTTTGAAAGGAGTGCAAAAAGTGGAAGCGCAAGATGGTATAACTGGAATTGATTGGTATTTTACTTTTGAAGAACTGTTGGGAAAAGGGAAACATGAAGAGGCAGAGAACATGTTGAAAGGGTTGAACATTCCGGAAGGTGTTCGCGTGGCATTGATGTCTAGAGTGCAGGAAAAGCAAGGCAATTATGAAAAGGCTTGGAACATGGCCATACAATCCAAAACCCTTTTGAGGAAAAATAAGTTTGATTATTATTTTCCAATGATCAGTCAGCTTTACGCATTATGGAGGTTAGGAAGGTTTAATGAGGCACTAAAACTCTATGAAGAGGTCAAGGAATTAGTCCGAAAATGGCCAAACATTTTTCAGGCAAGGATCCACAATTCAGTTGGTTTAATCTATTGGAGTTTAGGTAAAGAAAAGAAAACGGCAAAAGAGCAAAAAAAGTATTTTGAGTTGGCCGTGGAAGAACATCTGGAAGCATTAAGATTAAGAACAATTGAGAACAGAGAAGACGAACAAGCGTTTTCATTAAATAATTTGGGGAATACTTATCTGTCCATGGCCGATTATGAGAAAGCTTTGAATTTTTTCAACCAAGCATTAAGAATAAGGAAGGAACTTGGAAGAGCCTTGGAGTATGCAACAACATTAAGGGACATTGGACGACTTTGGATGGCTCAAAAAGGCCCATTTAAGGCAAAATGGTATTTTGAGAAGGCACATGAAATTTTTAAATGGAAAGGTACTGTCAATGACATTGCAAAATGTGCTCTTAGCTTGGCAGAATGTCAATTGCTGCTCAGAGATACCCATCATGCAAATAAACTAATTTTAGAGGCTGAAAATTACGTAATGGATACAGAAAATGGCATTTTGAAGAAAAAAATATCAGAATTAAAAATGCTGCTACTAAATGACAATTCCAATTGCAAACAAAACACAATACATTAAGGAGAGCTTTGCTGTTCCCGCTAGTGCATTATTGAGAGTAGCAGGATTTTCAGAAGTAAATATCGTTTTTACTAAAGCCCAAGCCAACGGCAGAGTGGCCCAACAGAGAAAAATGTATAGGGAAAATGAATGAATGAAAAACAGGTAGACAGGAACCAAATAGGCAACTCCAAGCAACGTGGCATAATAGATCTGGGTACCTCCTTTCCCCAAAACTTGTGCCAAGGTTCGCTTATTCGCTTTTTTATCTGTATCTAAATCCCTGTAGTTGTTTACTACAAGAATCCCAGTGATTAACACACCAGGAGGAATGGCAACTATAAAGGCAAGGTATGTAAGACCTCCTGAAAGCACAAAATAGGTTCCGGGAACAGCAACAAGCCCAAAAAAGATAAAAACAAACAGATCTCCAAGTCCAAGACTACTTAGAGGGTAAGGTCCCCCACTGTAAAGAATGGCAAAAATTATGGAGAACAGTCCAATCAGCAAAATTGGCAAGCCTCCAATATAGATTAGATACAAACCAACCAAACCAGCCAGAAGAATATTTATGAAAATCCCCCATTGCATTTCTTTTTTGGAGAGCAATCCTGCCTGCATGACCCTAAGTGGGCCTTTTCTTTCCTCAGTGTCAATTCCTTTTAGAAAGTCGTAGTAATCATTTGTAAGATTGGAAAGGATTTGAAGAAGGAGTGCACCTATCAGGGCAAAAAAAGCAACTATGGCATTAAAACCTTGGTCTCTATAAGCCAAGGCAGATCCAACAAAGACGGGAGAAATCGCCGCAGGCAATGTTTTTGGTCTGATTGCAAGTTTCCAAGCTTCGAACTTCGAGACTGTTGCAGTATTTAAGGAGCTTTTCATGGTCTGGTTTCCCTAGTGATCTAAAATATTTAAGGATTGTATTCGTCCGCTCACTTTCACTCATTTCCCCTCCCAAAGCTTATATTTTTGATTGTACTACATACATTGTAGAGGTTCAGAAGAACCATTTTTCGAAATGGGAAAATCCGGGGCTGTACAGATAAAAAGTAATCCCAAAGGATTCAGCCCGATGGGATACTGCGAAATCGCCTAGCCAAGTCGACTGAGATGCCTGCTTCAGCGGGTAAATAAGTTCCCTAGCGGAACTTGATGATATTGACAACAGATATGTACTTCAAAGAGTTTTTTTCGGATACCCCCATTAAAGTTTAATTCGAGGAGAAAAATTCCAATAACCTTTTTTAAAAGAATGACAAGATATTAATGTGGATAGAAACATTGGGGTTTACGTAAGATGGAATAACCTGAAAGGAGCCATTATGGAGGCTTTGGAACAAAAGGGTTTTGTCCCCCAATCAGTTTCATCAGAGGATATTGGTGATCCAAAAAAAATGGGGAGAGTTCTGATAACTGACGATAGAATCGTTGATCATTTTGAAAAAGCAAAAAATGCCTTAGTGTCTCATCCAATATTGTTGATTTCACCAAGGATAATGCAACCAAATTTTGACGATATGCTTATGCAATTGGGAATATGTGATTTCCTTGAGATCGAAATCAAAGAAGGGAAGTTGGCACCGGAATTTATGTTTTATTTCAAGGTTGGTGTACTGTACAAACTTGCAGAGAGAAATGTCCAATCCATCCCACCTGATGAAAATCAGCAACAAAAGAAGAAGGAAGTGCGGATGAGTATTCCAAAGGAACAAATCCAAAGAGGAAAAATACCAATCATTGTCATCGGATCCAGTGCAGGAGGACCAGGAACTTTGTTGAAGCTCTTATCAAACCTCAACCCCCCAATGCCGCCAGTAATCATCGTACAGCATATATCCGAGAACTTTGCAAGAACCTTGACTGACAGACTGAACGGCAGTACAGCCTTACGGGTAAAGCTAGCTGAAGATCAAGAAATGCTCCGAAAGGGTTCAGTCTATATTGCACCACCAAATTACCATTTAGAAATTGTTCCAAAAGGGAAATCATTGACAATCAAATTGAGTGAAGGGGCAAGAGTAAATTTCGTCAAACCAGCGGTTGATGTAACTCTATTTTCCTTGGCAAGAATTGAGGCAGTTCATACAATTGCAGTTATCCTTACGGGGATGGGACATGATGGGAGAGAAGGATGCAGGATTGTGAAAAAAACGAAGGGTACAGTCATTGCACTCAGCAAGGACGATTCAATTGTATTTGGAATGAATCGATCAGTTATAGAAGCAGGATTGGCAGATACAATACTCAATTTGGAAGAAATTCCAAAATTTCTGGTAAAGTTGGCATCTAGCTTTGAGTAGTGACATGAACCTTCAGAAAATCAAGGAGAATCGAATTAAATTCATCTACATGCTCCAGATATGGGAGATGTCCGCATTCGGGAAAGATGTGTAATTCAGAGCCCAACAGTTCTGATGCATAAATCCCATGCTCTTTGGGGATTATCTGATCATTTTCCCCCCAAACAATCATGGTTGGAATTTTTGCATTATGAATCTCCTTAGCGATCTCCTGAATCGTTTTTGTAATTTCAGCCTTTTGCCCAGTAAATGATACCAGATTTTTTAAAACATATTCATACGCTTTCCTGATTCGAACATCTTTTTTGTAGAGGATGTTTCTTTTTTTGATGAAATCAGGTATTTTTGTACTGTCGTAGACTATTGAATCCCAACTTTTGTCAGAATTGTTGAAGGATATGCGGGGGTTAATTACCATCCGAACAAAAAGGCCGTTGATAAGCGGGAGAGATGCAAACCGGTAGCCGATCCATAATTTTTCCCCAAATCCTGCCGTTGAAACAAGAACAATTCCTTTTGTTTTTTCTGGCAAAAGCTTCCATATCCCTAAAGCAATTCCCCCTCCAAAAGAATTTCCGACGATATAGAATTCTGAGATATCCTGAAGGTTAATCCAGTGTGCCAAGCTTTCTGCAAATATGAATGGGGTAAAATTGAATTCATCATCAACAGTACTTCCACCAAACCCAACATTGTCGATGGCAATTGGCCGAAAGCCATTTTCTGCCAATTCACGCATATTGTAGACATATGATTCTGCAAAACCACCAATTCCAGGCAAAAGAAGGACAGAAATGCCATTTTTCGAGGATGGTATTTCGATATGCCTGATTGTACATTCCTGCCCATTCATTGACAATTGGGTAAATTTTTCTTCGATACCCCAATCAAGATCAATCATCGACACTAGATTTTTCGCTATCTACAATTTATATTTTGTCATATCTATTTCAAGCAGTTGAATATACATACATTTCAAAAGGAAGTAGAAGCGTTCTGAAACAGATCATCAGATCATTATTGAGTTCTTTTGAAAGGAAAAAGCATATTAATCAACAACAATAGGTTCATATGTGCGGACACTAAAAGGAGTTACCCTATTGATCTTAGGGATAGTTGTAACGGTTTTTGAGACTTATGTGCTAATAATAGATCCGTTTATCAACGGAAATTCAACAGGTTTTCAGGGGTTGCAGTATTGGGGACTCGTTTTTCCAAGCTATTTCATTACTTTGTTGATATCTCTGATTTTTGCATGGGTAGGTTACACTATGATTGTAACGGACGAACCAGTTCGGCTGACTTATGAACAGGCCTATGAAATTGCTTTGGAAGAGGTTGGAGAAAATGCTAAAAATGCGGCTAAAAAACAATCCCCATAAACACTGAAACAGAATTTAGAATAATTACCCAATAGACCATAAGAAAAATTTGGCTTCCGTCCTTCTCATTTGACTGATCAATGTCTTCAAGTTTCAATAGCTTGACAACGGCAGGAATTCCGAACAGAAAGATTGATGAAACCATGGAAAGTTTACCCATTGTCAACCATGCGCTTATCAGGAGGAATGGTACCAACAGACAAAGCTTGAATGCATAATGTGAATTGCTTTTGCCAATTCGAACAACCATAGTCTTTTTGGAAGCCCTAAAGTCAGGAATGTAATCTAGCAGGCCATTGAGGAAGCCAACTGAAAGCATAGAAAAGCCTGAAAACAAGGCCAGCCAAAAAAAATCCATTAAAACGGCTTGTCCAAAATTTGAGAAGGGAACAAAAAGCAGCATGGTTCCTAAAACAGGGAGAAACCCAAATTCAATAGGAAGAATAAGCTCACCGAGTCCCCGGGAAGATAGTTTTAGAGGTGGTGCACTGAATGAAAAGGCGAGGAAGATTCCTATAGATGAAATTGCCAACAATATCACTCGTGCTTGGGATTCAAAGATTAAAGTCAAGCCTAAAAGAGATCCGAAGGTCAAAAACAATATCCCTTGAAATAAGATAGACAGTTCAGAAGATATTTCCTTTTGAATAAATCCGGAACCGCCTCTGAATGACCCCACAAAAGGGTTGAATTCATCGGACATCAACAGGGAATCAAAGAAATCATTCAATAGGTTTGAGGCAATGAGAAGAAAACTGAAAGCACACAAAATTAGAAAACCATGAAGGTAGTTTATTTGAACTCCATTATCCATTATCCAAGCCAACGTAAGGAGAACAGGAATAATGCCGAGAATCACCAAAGGAAATCGCCACTTCGCCATTGTGAGACGGAAGCGATTCGATAAGTCCTTTAACATAAATTTAGTTCCATGAGAGACCTTGAGCGGATAACGTAGGGTTTCCAATTCGGTGTGGGAACCATAGCTCAAGCGATCTATGAGAAACATCAACGTTGTTTGGATGCCGTCTTGGATTTGTTTGTCAAGAATAAGTCGTATTTCCAAATTTTCGAAGTTTTTGAAGGTTGGAACGACAAACTTTGCCAGATTTGTATAACGCAAATGAGTGAGAATCCGATTTGAAGAATCTATGTTGATCTTTACCAAACCTTCAGCCCAATCAAAAGTTGCTGGAATGGATACAGGTACGTTTTCCGCGGCAACAACAAGAAACCCTTCCGGTTTGGCAGTGGTAATTTCTTGAAGTAACCATTCATGATATGAGTTCAGGAATTCTTTTGCATGGATGGCATTGTTCTGTATTTCAAGATGGGGAACAGGGCGGATAGTTTTTGATGCCATGGGTAAACGTGTAAGCTCTGTCCTTGACGAAATCATGACAGGAATCTTGGAAGTTTGGTGAAAATCCAATTCCACCAAAGTTGATCCAATGGGAGACACAATATGCAAAACACCTTCCTTTCCCAATAGTTCTGCCGGAAGGGATTTGGACAGGATAAAACGCTGCTCATTCTCTTCTACGATTGCCAATGGAAAAAGATGTCTATCTGCCTCCAACAAGTAATAATCTGTTAATACCAATTGTTACGCCTCCAAATGATTCGGTATCAAGTGCAATGTAGACCGTTTCCAATAGTAGGAAAGGGAGTCTGGAAGCATTGACGAATAGTTCATCATTACGCCTGCTTCATGTAAAAGCCGTTTCCAACCGACATTCAAATTTTCCTCCATCAAAATCGCACGACAGTTGATTTTGAGCATCCGAGTGCCATCAGAAACTACAAAAAGACATGGGCGGTTAAGAGCATTTCTCCATTTGTTATAGAAAATAATTGGCGGAAAGCAGAGCAATTTTCCAGCATGGATGACATATGGAACAAGGATATAATGTGACGAAACAATCAAAACCCCTGCGTTTGCTTGAAAAAGCAAATCAACATCCGGTTGAATAAATGCAGGAACGTCAGGTTGAGAAATAGAATACGGTTTATCCGAGATTGTTGTTAATGTCAGTCCATCTATATCCCAAAATGCAATTGAGCTTGAATTCAATTCTAAAAGTTCTGAAATCAGGGATTGATTTCCTACCACCGTTGTCTGCAAAAATTTTTTGGCGGCCGAAATGGAGAGGTCAACACCATATGCACAAATAATGCGATTGTGAATCATGAAGCAATAATCAGCACTTGTAATAGATTGGTCTAATTCCATTGGATTATTATTGATGTCATGAGCCGAGATTTTTGCAGGAATTGCCACTGAAAATTTTATACCTTTATCTAAAGAACCAAAAGAATTCACCTTGATTGATCCATGCAAGGACTCTCCAATAAATTTAAGCTCTAGAGGGACTTGAATGGCTTTAGAAGCAACAATCACATGCTCCAACACAGTATCAGCAGCCATTAGATGAAGAAACGATAATGTTTCCCTGTATGTAAGAGTTCGTCCAATTGGAGCAGTTACCAAGGATTTTTCTCTCAAGTAAAGTTTCTTCCAAATCACGAATTCAAAATCGAATCCCAGATTGAGGATACTATTGATTAGGTTCAGATAAAATTCTGATAGATTGCCCGTACTCAGTTGAGAGATTGTTGATAAATCCGCCACAAATTGGCAAGATGAATCAAACGGATCTATTTCATGAAACTTAACCGCTTTTAGCTGTTTTGCTGTGAGTTGTTGCCATAACAACATGAAAAGGTCAAGTGAGATTTGGTGAAGCAGTACGAGAATCTTTGATTTCAAAAGATCAGTCATTTCAGAGGTTATCTGATATCCAATGGCCATCTTTGCAAGCTTATACACATTTTGCCGGAAAGTAGAAGAGAAAAGGTCGGTTGGGATTGAAACATCAAAGGAGGATATGGTCGCCAATAATAATTCAGACATTGATGCAAATTGATCAAACACGGATTCCGAGAAAGGACGAATTATATGATCGAAAAATGGAACAACTATTGCTTGAGCAGAGGAAAATTGAATAGCTCTTTCGATTAGTGACTCAAGTCCCTCTTTGGAAATTATTGCATCAGGAAATAGAAAATGGATTTGCATCAACTGTAATACCAACCAATGTGTTGATTCACTCTCAAACAGTTCTGCTTTCAAGTTTTTGAAGCTTCTCTAGCCAAGGGCCAAATTCATCATAGTTAGGATATGCCATTGCATGCTCTTGGATTGCCTCGGCCAGTGCAACCATTCTTCGGACACCAATAAGTAAACGAGGACGTGTAAGTAGTTTCAATGCACGTCTCAAAACACCCCTATGCTTTTGTGTTGGATTTCGAAGCTGAATCATGATATCTTCATCTCGAATAATTCCCTTTACAACCAACCATTCAAAACTGGAATAACCATATTTTTCCATAAATTTGATCAAGGCAACACCCATAGCAAATTCAACCCCATAGTGTTTCCAAACCCATTTGTTGTATTTCCATAATCCTCTTTCACTCCAATCACCATTCCTTAGGGCTTCTTCTATATGAATACCAGCATGTATCCCGCTGTGCAATGCGGGGCCATGCCCTTCACCGTTTAATGGGTTGGCGAGTGCGCCTGCATCACCAACAGCTATGAAGCCGTTATGAACTAACGAAGGAAGTGGCAACCGTGCAGGAATTTGATCACCTTGGCTTGCAAGAACCTCTGCATCTGGGAAATAACGTTTTCTGACCGATTCATTCATTTCCCGGATATTCTTGCCTCGATTTCTGTCCTCCATCAAATAGCCTAGTCCGATGTTGAGTTCTCGTTCACCCCTGCTAAAAAACCAATAGTACCCAGGCATGACATCTGCAAGTTCAGGTTCATATGTCAGATATAGCCCCCTTTGGAATTGATGGGGTTCCTTTGTTCGAATAATTTCCCGATACGCTACCAACATTTGCTCTCGAGGGATGGATTGAGGGAATTTTGTGCACATCTCTTTCGGTAGCCGTCGACGAACTACGGCAGAAGATCCTGTTGCATCCACTACGATTTTTGCCCGGATTGTTTTTTCACCATCGGGTGTCAATGCATGGATTCCAGTCACAAACCCATTTTCCACGATCACAGATTGAACACGAGTTTCAGCCAGTATGGAAACTGATTCAAACTTTTCGGCAGCTCTGAGCAGGTGTTGCCCATACCGTAGTCGATCGACAGTGGCGGAACCCTCACCCAACTTGATTTGCGCTTGAGGGTGTGCACCTCTCAAAACAATCACATCCGCAATTTCCATTAGCTCTTTCTTTTCAGGATCAGGCTTTGGCAACCCTATTTCTTTATAAAAACGCTCGGTGAGAATAGGGTTGAGAGCATCCCCGCAAACTTTGTCCCCAATTTTGTTTTTTGGCTTTTTGTCAATCAGCAAAGTCTTGATGCTTTTTTTCCCTAACGTAAAGGCACATGCAACACCGCCAGGCCCGCCTCCACAAACAAGGACATCCGTTTCAATTGTCTCCTTCATCAAAAGGTGAATGGATTTGAGTTTTTTAAATGCAAACCCACAAGAACGTAAAAGTGATCAGATTCTGTTATTGGTTTTTGTAGTGAACCTATGTTATTTCGACAACAGTGCGCCCGAAATGTTGATATTTTTTAATAGTTGGATCAACTTCGTCCGACCATCGAAAAATTCCCCCAGCAATATTGTAAACATCTTTAAATCCATGCTGTTTTAAGAACATCGTCACTTGGGCAGAGCGTGAGCCAGTTCTACAAAGTACTGCGATTGGACGATCCTTGATGCCCTCAAGCTCTGAAAATTTTTGTGGAAACTCAGAAATTGGAATGTTCAGTGTTCCCTCAATAGAGGTAAATGATACTTCTTCAGGCTCTCGAACGTCTAAAATAATGATATCCCCCTTTTTGTGGCGTTCAAATGCTTCTGAAGGCGGTAAAGAAGGTATATGAAACATTGTTGAATCAACTTACATTTTAAATTTCATAAAGTTATAGTTACAATCTACGCTACAATCCCAGGAGTTTCATAATGAATAATCTCTCTGATTTCCAGCAAAAGAAGGAGATAAATTGTCTTCAATGTATCTGGATTAGGGCTAGCACCTACAAGTTCTCTCAAGCTTAATTCTCCATCCGGATGTTCAGACAAAATTTGAAGCACTTCGTCAATTTCGTATGCCTCCGACTCTTTAAGCACCTGCTTTAGCGCATCTGCATGCTCTTTCAAAATTTTTGGCTCCAATGATTTATTGATACATACGTAAATTTCATGGGATGCCAAAAGCCGTTTCAATAGCTGTTCATCAAAATCCGAAGGGGTTTCATTGAAGTTGTCCACCATATATAGCAACATTTCAACAAGATTTCCCAATTCTTTTGGAGGAAGTGAGTCCAATAAATTTGCAACAAAATTTAACCATGATTGGACACGGCCTGTTGCGGGATAGTCGCATCTATAGAACATGATTCGTGTAAACCCAAGATCCGATTCTTGTATTACAAATGGTTCCCCTTCAAAACTGCTTCCAATAGAAATTGCAATTCCAAGCATTTCGCTATGTAGCTTCATGTTAATCTTTGAAAGAGATCCATCGCTGAAGAAAAGGTTGATTTTTTTCAGATCGTTCCCCACATAGGTATGTGGAATTGTTGCCGAAGGAAGGCCAAAAGGAGTTTTTTTCTGCTGTCTCATAGGAGGAAAGTCTTGTTTTGAAAATGAGCGAA
>JALUTL010000214.1:11520-12112 GCA_027016475.1 Candidatus Heimdallarchaeota archaeon | reverse complement strand
GGAAAATTCAAAACAATTGTAATTAAATCTACTGTTGTCCCACAAACAACTAATCCTAAAGTAAAAAGTATTCTTGAAAAACATTCTGGAAAAGTAATGGGTAAAGATTTTGGTTTGGCAATGAATCCAGAATTTTTAACGGAAGGAAATGCAATTGAAAATTTCTTCCATCCAGACAGGATTGTCATTGGTGCAGATGATGATCTATCCTTTCAAGCCGTTAATTCATTATATGAATCTTTCTCATGTCCAATATTAAGAACATCCACTCAAGGAGCAGAAATGATTAAATATGCATCAAATGGATTCCTTGCAACCAAAATTTCATTCATTAATGAAATTGCAAATCTCTGTGAAAAAGTAGGAGTAAATGTTGACGAGGTTGCAAAGGGGATGGGGTTGGACAAAAGAATAAGCCCACTATTTTTACGGGCGGGTGTTGGATTTGGTGGTTCCTGCTTTCGCAAGGATGTGCAGGGCCTGGTCCAGACGGCACGAGGTTTGGGCTTAGAGCTCCAGATGAGCGAGGCTGCCTTGGAGGTGAACCAGGGGCAACGGGTCGTGCTGCGCTTTTGGGTGCGCGTGGACCGGA
>JALUTL010000214.1:0-11510 GCA_027016475.1 Candidatus Heimdallarchaeota archaeon | reverse complement strand
TGTGAAAGTTTGATGCTTCAAGCCACCTTGAAGGTAAATAAAAACCAACCAAAAAGAGTTGTAGATTTGTTATCAAAACTTCTTCCGATTGAAGGATCTACAATTGGACTTTTGGGATTAGCATTCAAACCATTCACAGACGACATGAGAGAAGCACCTTCGATTATAATCAGCAATGAATTAAACAAATTGGGAGCAAAAGTAACAGGATATGATCCTAAAGCTACAGAGACTGCAAAGCAAGTTTTACCTCATGTGACAATAGTTGAGACGATCGAAGACTTAATCAAAGATGCAGATGCTTTAATTGTGGTTACAGAATGGCCTGAATTTAAAAATTTACAACCGGAAGACTTGAAGTCGATGAAGGGAAATGTCATCATTGATGGAAGAAGATGTCTAGAATGGGAGAAATTTCACAAAGAAGGATATAAGATCAAAGTCATTGGACAAAGCTCCCCATAGTCTAAATTTTGAAAAATTTGAGAAAAATACCATACCAAAGAAAATAACGGAAAACATTCAAAATATAAATTAGTTGAATAAACTTGATTCATGGAAGTTGATGCGATAATGTTAGCCGGTGGAAAGGGAACTGATTAAGACGCATTACCAAGATCAAATACTTAAACCAAACCGTTGATCTGTTGGACACTCGATTTGCTTATCCAAAATAAAATCGAACATGTAATTTTGGCAGTTGAATATCTAGGAGAAAAAATTGTTGAGAGCCTTGGCCATAATTATGAAAGTAGTCTTGGAGAAATTGTAATCAGTTATTCTATTGAGAGAGAAAAATTGGGGAGTGGTGATCCAACAAAACAGATTTACAACTGCATCCCAAGTCATTGTGATGAATGGAGATATTTTAGCAAATGCCGACTTGTATCCAATGTTTCAATTGCATCGACAATTGGGAGTGCTTGGAACAATGCTGGAGGTAAGAATGATTAGCCCGTATGGTGTTATTTATGCTGAGAATCACATAATACAAGAGTTCAGAGAGAAACCAAAACTTGATGTTTTCATCCATGGTAAAATCGATATCTTCGAAGCAGAAGTTTTAAGACGTTTCCCCGATAAGGGGCAGATGGAAGATACAATTTGCCCTACACTTGCAAAAGAAAACCAATTCGCATTTTTTTAGCTCCAGACACTGCCTATTGGTTGTCAGTAGATACACAGAAAGATTACGAGACTGCAAACAAAACGTGGCATGGGTTCAATTAAAAATTCAAACATAGCTGATATACCTGAAATTTGCACATAAATGCCATATCATTTCCACACTATACCTGATGGGAACAGTTTGGGCAATAGTTCCATCTATGGTCGAGCATTTCTCCGCAATTTTTACAGACAGGCATATCGATTGGTTGTTCTTTCCGGAAAACCACTGGAGGAGGCACGAAGAAAAAAAACAAGAACGGCCATCCAAAAAAAACGAAACCGAGAAGGTTCAGCAATGAAAGGATGAACAATATCCAAAAAATCAAGTGCCATTTCATAGCCGACTTTTTGGCTCCATGGCTTTAACTTTCATGGTCTCATCATAAATAGATGAACCAAAACAAATTAAATGTCACCAATCTCTCTACTTCAATTCACAGTAACAACATGGGATTCTGTCTCAGAGGGCCTGATTGTGACAGTGAGGATGCCGTTCTCCATGGAGGCGGAAACGAATTCAGGGTTGAGGTTGTTCCTGAACTGGAAGGTTCTCTTGAAGAACCTCCTGTCATTGAGGCCCTTGATGGTCAAAGTGTTCTCCTGAATTCTGACCTCAACATCCTCCTTGGAAATACCAGGCATCTCGACTGTCAGTGTGACGACCTCATTGGCTTCATCATAGTCATATGTTACATAGGGAACTCGAAGTCTTGGAGTTCTTTTGACCTGTTCGGTTGTTTCAGTGGTTTGAATTTCCTGTTTTTCTCTTTTTGCGAGTGTGGCCTTGCTCATTTCGTTTCACCTCCTTCAGTTGATCTTTATGATGTGTTCCTCAGGAGTGAGGATTTTGGCCCGGACAGTCAGCAGGCCATGCTCCATATTGGCTTCGATGCTGTTCTGGTCAATGTCTCTGCCCAAATAGTATTGGGCGCTGAATTCCCTGCCGAGGTTTTCATTTTTGGCGGTGATATAGATGCTTCCGTCGATGACCTTGATGGTGACATCATCCTTGGTCAAGCCAGGAAGCTCAACCTCGACAGTCCAGTAGTTTGATTCGTTGTCGTAATAAACTTGGCTGTATGGTTGTTCAAAGGTGTGTTCTTCAAATGGCCAGTCAAGGAAGAATCTGAAGGGTTTGATCAATTCATCCAATGTTCTTGAGATCATGAGCATTCACCTCCTTGAACATTGTATGATACTTCTGGTGTTGTAGTCAATTTAACATACTATCTTCCCAAATATAAATATTTCGTCAAGAGTTCGAAGATCCAGTTCCGAAATTCACACCAAGGAACGTGCGTTTGCATAAAATATCCGATCCACAACCCCATTGGACAGACCATAGTCAGCAAGCGCTCCATAAAGAAGTTCCGCATTCCTTCGCATGCCCTTCACCCTTGGTGAAGGAAAATCCGATCCAAACATTAC
The DNA here is from genome assembly GCA_027016475.1 of Candidatus Heimdallarchaeota archaeon. GTDB lineage: Archaea > Asgardarchaeota > Heimdallarchaeia > Heimdallarchaeales > Kariarchaeaceae > WAKA01. Next base: position 8,912 of record JALUTL010000214.1, on the reverse strand, counting down.
ACGGTCAGCATATCGTGCAAATCGCGGAAAATATTCACCAATTCGACTAGGAGGAACTCCTGAAATGTCAAAAATGACTTTAGGATATTTTTGCATTATATATTCGAATTCTGCTGTCCAGAACGGCCTACCGCCATGAGCAATCACAACTCGGAGGTCAGGAAAGTCAATCAGCACATCTTCCAAACACAACGGATTCCCAAACTTTGATCTCGCCTTTGGGAATATGCTTGTGCCCGTATGGAATATGACGGGAATTTTGAGATCCATGCACACATCATAGAGGTTGTGAAGCCCTTCGACGCCTTTAAGATAGTCGTTTGGATAAAGCAGTTGATGGGGACCATGAACCTTTACCATTTTCAAGAGGCCTGTTTCCAAATACCCCCTAATTGCCTCACCTGCATTATGTGATCCTTTAGCATCCACACCACCCACGGGAATCAACCGCCCGCCAGTATTTTCACAGAATTGAACAACCCAATCTATGGCTTTAGTTGTAAACCCCATGACATCATGTGAAACGTAGTTGATGATATGTGCACGCTCAACTTGTTCTAGATCAAGCAGTTCGAGCAAGAATGTTGGATCATTCGGATCGGAATGATGGGAAAAGAGATCAGGGAACTCCTGACGAATTATTTCCAGGATAACAGGATCCAATTCCCCATGCTCGTGCCAATGGACATGGGCATCGATGAGTCGTTTCACCCGATATTTCATGATCCAGTTTTCCTAGAAACCTATTTAAGGATTGTATCACCCACTTTCGATCATCGCCCCGCCAAAACCATATATGTTGCAATGCAGCAGATAAATCGTACTGAAGCGAGAGAACCATTTTTTGAAATGGAGAGCCAGGAGATACAGATGAGCGAAAAGTAGTCCCAGAGGATCCATCCTGATGGGATAACAGCGAAGTTGCCCCACCAAGTTGCCTGAGGCAACTATGCTTCAGCAGCTAAATAAGGCCTATAGCGAAACTTGACGATGCCTCTAGCAAAAATTTGCAGAAATCAAAGTTTCATTAACAAAAAAATCCTTATGCACTAAAATACCAGTAACGCACAAATTGGTTGGAAGACGCATCATTTGACCTTGATTGTATGGACTTCTGGTTGTTCAGGTTTAATTGTCAATGCCAGCACACCATTCTCCATTTTGGCGCTGACGGATTTTGGATCAATTGCATTTCGGAACACCAATTCTCTCTTGAAGTATCTCCGGTTGTTTCTTCCAACAACAGTAAGACGATTCTCATTGATTTTCACATCGACATCCTTCTTGGAAATGCCAGGCATCTCAAAGGTGAGGGTAACCTCATCAGTTTCCTCATTGCGAGACCAATAGAAACGGGGAGTCCGAGGAATCATTTTTTCACCAGATTTTGTTTCAGGTTTGGTTTCAGTAATTGCGCTGCTCATTTCCATCACCTCACATTATCTTTACGATTTTTTCTTCAGGGGATTTGGCCCGTACTGTGATGACAAGCAAACCATCCGCCATGGTTGCAGAAATTGAGTTTACATCAATATCATTGCCCAAGTAATATCGGGCATTGAAGGTTCGGGCACCCTCCCGTTCTTTGGTTGAAACCAACAGGTTGTCCTCAACCACCTTGATTTCGACATCCTCCTTGGAATAGCCTGGAAGCTCAACTTCGATGGTCCAGACACCCTTATCCTTGTCATAGACTATTTGGCTGAATGGTTGAGCGGTTGTCGGTTCTTCAAAACCAAAATCATTGAACAATCGGAACAGTTCATTCATTGTTCTTGACAGCATGTTTCCACCTCCGCGTAAACTATTATATTTTATGTGTTATAACTAATATATCATAGTACAGGGTGAATAATAAATTTTTCTTTAGATGAAAAACAAATGTTTTTGCTGTTGGCAGAAGCAATAACAAGAAAGGCTTCATCAGAATGAATGATTGACCAATACATTCTTTGTACGGGAGTAGAAACCAAGAGCAATTTGACCTTGTTCCGCACCGATCCCGCTCTTCTTCCAGCCAATGAATGGTGTCTGTGGAAAAGTCACAGGATACTCATTGATAGAGACCATACCGCTTTCAAGCTCTTTGGCAAGGACATGGGCATTTCGCAGATTTGATGTCCAAACTCCATTGAGCAATCCGAATTCAGTGTCATTTGCTAGGCGGATTGCCTCTTCGGGTTCGGAAAATGTGAGAACAGAAAGTACAGGACCGAATATTTCCTCCTTGACACAAACATTTGACGGATCGACATCAACAAGGATAGTAGGTGAAAGAAATGCGCCATTCTTGAGAGATTCGTCCTTTGGCGGTTCTCCACCAACCAGCACTTTTGCACCTTGGGACACACCCTGACGGACGTAGCTCAATACAGTCTCTCGTTGATCTTGGCTGACCAAAGATCCAATACGAACTCCTTCCTCGGTACCGATGCCAATTTTCCATTTGTTCACTTCATTGGTTACAGCCTCCAATAGAGGGTCAACAATACTTTCATGCGCAATCAGCCTAGATCCTGCCCAGCACATTTGGCCTGCATTCCAGAAAATACCAAAACATATTCCCTTTGCAGCTTTTTGGAGGTTTGCATCAGGCATCACAACATTGGCGCCTTTCCCACCCAATTCAAGAGTGACGGGGGTAATGTTTTCAGCGGCAACCTTCATAACTGAAGCGCCGGTTTCTACACTTCCAGTAACAGATATGCCGTCAATCAGTGGCGATTTGGCAAGATAATTTCCAATCTTTCCTCCTGAACCAGTAATTACCTGCAAAACACCTTTTGGCAAATCAGTCTGATCCACAAGCTTTGCCCATTGAAGCAATGAAAGAGGTGTCAGGCTGGCTGGTTTTGCAATGACAGAGCATCCCGCGGCCAAAGCAGGAGCGATGGATCGTATAGCCAGCTGAAGGGGAAAGTTCCACGGAATGATATGCAATGTGGCGCCAAGTGGTTGCCGGAGCGTGTAGTTCAATCTTTCACCCGGAACAGGAATCGTTTTTCCCTCAATTTTGTCTGCCCATCCTGCAAAATAGTCTAGAGTGGCTGCAGCGAACCTTACATCTCCCAATGCATCACGGAAGGTTTTGCCATTGTTTTGGCTTTCAATGAGTGCAAGATCCTTTGCGTGGTCATACGTCAGTCGGGCAAGCTCTCTCAAAATCAATCCGCGCTGACTGGGCCCCATATCTTTCCATGAAGGGTTTTTCAGAACTTCTTTCGCGGTTTCCAATGCCTTGTCAGCATCGTCAGTCGACGCAAACGGTACTTTCGCCATAAGTTCTCCAGTCGCGGGATTGTAGACATCCTGAGTTTCCCCGCCTTCAGCAGATTTCCATTCGCCTGAAATATACATGAGGTAATGTTCCATACCAACAGCAGAAGAAATTACTGTAAAAATTTATTGGCTCAAGAAATGCCAAAATGCAGGAATGCAATTATTTATGGATTAGTAGATTCCACACATTTGTGAAAGGATTTTTGGTGGTTTTTGTTCCGATTTGGCGGAAACCAGCGTCTCAAGCACTGTCAAAAATTTTTCCACCTCTTCCATGGTATTGTAAATCCCAATAGACGCACGAACTGCACCGGGCAATTGAACGTCCTCACCCATTGAAAGTTTTTGCCGATATTGTGCAGACAGTTCAGGAGAAATTTTCAGAAGTTCAAGAACATAAGGGTGTGCACAGAAGCATCCGTTGCGGCAGGCTATGCCACCAACTTCATCCAACCATTTTGCCATTAGTTCGTGGGGAATTCCTTCTACATTGAAGGAAATCACTCCTACTCTTTCATCAACTCCTATGTTGCCTAAAAGTGAGACTCCATCTATCTGTTGCATCCCATGCACCATCTTCTTCATCAGGGTAATTTCATGATTCCTGATGTTCTCAATTCCTATTTCTTTGAGAAAACGCAATGCCTTCCCCATTGCGACAGCGCCAGCAATGTTTGGTGTGCCTGGAGTATGCCTACTTGAGCCATTCAAGAATAAAGCATCGGTTTTTGTGACATACATCACTGTACCCCCTGCCGGGATGTAAGGCGGAGCTTGGTCAAACAGCTCTTGGTCACCAACCAGAAAAGCTGATCCAAATGGAGCGTAGAATTTATGACCAGCCCCTGCAACAAAATCAAGATGCTCTGGGTGGCCAATGGGTTTCAATTCCAGTTTAAGGTGGGCAATGCGTTGTGCTGCGTCCACCAATATCTTTGCGCCTGAATCATGTGCCATTCTTGCAATTTTCTCTATAGGAGGAACATAGCCGGTAACGTTTGATGCGGCAGAAACAGCAACAAGCTTTACATCGTTCTTCTGCAACTTTTCCTCTATGTCATCCAAAAGTAATTTGCCGTTGTCATCCAAATCTGCGAATATTACCTCCCCTCTCCGCCTATGCGGGAGGATATTGGAGTGATGTTCCAACGTAGTTGTCAATACAGCCCCCGGAAATGATGCCATTACATGACTGGCCAAATCCAGTGAAGAAGTGGTGTTGGTAGTAATGATTCCTTGAACCCCTTGATTTTCCATATCATTCAATCCCAGAAAGTTGCCAATAATTTCCGGAACTTCATCGAACAGATCTGAGCTAATCTGACTGAGGTAATGTTCACCTCGATGGATGTTTGCATACATTGAAGTATGCATCTCAATATAGGCATCCAAAACGGCTTGAGGGGCATGTGTGCTGGCAGCATGATCAAAGTAAACCAAAGGTCGCGCACTACAGTTTTCAGTTTCAGGCAAGCGTACCCGAGTAATTGGGAACTGTTCCCGAATGTTGTCTATGTTCATGATAAACCACCACAAATACAGAATAAGAACATTGTTTGTTTAAGAGAGCATTCTGCACAATAACGCTATAGAAACACAATATCAGATATAATAGTCCGGAAAATGATAGCTTTCTTCTGCCCAGAACCCATTCCCTTTCTCTGCAACTGTAGATTGCTTTGCCTCTGAAAAATATTGGGGGTAGGAATCATAGATTGCCTTTTTGGTCAATGCAGTAAGGAGAAGTCCACGACGTATTGTTGTATCATCTAATGTCAATGTAGGCTTCCGGGTGTAAAGAAACACAGTTTGGTTGTTTATTAGGGGAGGCAACACTTTTGACCGGGGAAATCCATAGAAAAATGAGACATCGATCTTCTGTAAAGGAACACGATAAAGCCTTTCTATCAGAATCAGTTTGGCATCTTCTAATGTTATGTCAGAATTTTCTTCTCTCAATTGAGCATAGGCATTTCCAACTGCCAAGTAGTCCTCATCAGGCAAGTAACTAGTGTACCACAACAGGTTAAACCCCTTGTTCTTTGCGGTTTTATTTTCCAAATCCTCAAAATCCGCCAATAATTCACCAAAACCATATTCTGCATAGGCTTCATTGAATCCTGCAAACACAACTCTGGCATCAAGATCTTTGTACAGTTTACCATACTCACTTCCACTGTCAAACAGTGGCATGTAACCACGTTCAATCGCCGTTTTTGTGTAGGTTTGTCCCCTGTCAAATCCAGTTCGATCCATTGCAAGCACGATCAGATTTTTAACGCCATATTTGTGGAAAATACGAATAATTTTGGGGAGATGATGTTCTATCAAATAATAGTAAAGATCAATCAGCTCTGCTTCACTCATTCCGGGTTTGGCATGCATGCGCAGGAAACGACGTGTTCCATCCAGAGGGAGATAAACTGTATCCACATCTCCTTCTTGGATGAGTGTAATGGCTTCTTCCGACGATAAGTCGTCAACTCTTCTCAATGTTTCTCCTGAAGGTCTTCTTTCTCCCAGCACAACCTAAAACAGATTGTTCAAGTGATAAATGTTGCCGATTGGCTAAGTGCAGAAGTCAGTGAATTGCTTTTCAGTCCGTATTGCAAACACAAGATCTTTTGTGGTTTTCTTTGCAACAAATTCCCCTTTGTTCGTGACAGCAATCAATCCCGCAGTTCCACCAATCTCAGTGTTCAAATAATCCAAAGCATAGTCAGAGGCTGCATCCAACGACAGACCCATTCTGATTCCTTCCTTTGTTTTTAATCCAAGAACTGATTTGATGATCACCTCCCCGACTCCGGTTGCTGAAAATGCGATTTCTTTATCGGCATATGTTCCTGCACCAAAGACAGGTGTATCTCCTACACGTCCGGGCAATTTTCCCAAAACACCTCCAGTAGATGTTGCTGCAGCCAAATTGCCATGTGCATCCAGTGCGACTGCACCTACAGTACCGTATTTTTCTCTTCGTTCAGGGTCGTCTCCGGGTCTGATGTAGTCTCCATAAGTTTTTTTTGCTTCCTTATATCGTTCCAGCCTTTGTATTGATCTCTCAGTAATCAACTTTTGGGGGTCTGTCAAATCCATTCCAAATTTTTCAACATATTCTTCAGCACCTCTTCCAAAAAATAGTACGTGCGGACTCTTTTCCATGACAACCCGTGAGGCCCGGATTGGGTTTTTGATGCGAGAAACTCCGATAACGCCACCAACACCCATAGAACACCCATCTGCGATCATTGCGTCCATTTCCAAAGTTCCTATTTCGGTCAGCACAGACCCATAGCCTGCATTGAAAATGGGATCGTCCTCCATGGCCACTACCGAAGCCTCTACTGCATCAAGAGCAGAGCCGCCGGATACAAGTATCTTCCAACCAACTTCAGCCGCCTGTCGTATGCTTAATTGGCATTGACTCCTCAATTCATCTGGAACTGTTCCAGCACCGCCATGGACAACCAAGATCGGGTTTGCGGATGGCATATCCTAAAGAAAAACCTGTGATTTAAGCATCTTTCGCATAAGTACATGGGTGTCAGCATTCTTGGAACAAATTTTCAATATAAATTCCTACTCTAAAGAAAATATTTTGAAAAGCGTAACAATTATGAAATGGGAATTATGGATTTCACATTCAATGAAGATCAAAAAATCATCAAGCAGACTGTCAGAGAATTTGCGGAAAATGAATTGGCGAAAGTTGCAGAAAGAATGGACAGGGAAGATTATTGGCCCCATGATTTGTTCGTACAGCTAGGGGAGCTTGGGTTGTTGGGCCCAACAGTCGATGAGGAGTATGGAGGAGCTGGAGCAGACTATATTGTGCAGGCAATAATTTTAGAGGAACTTGCACGAGTCAGTCCAGCCTTTGCATTGAGCATTGGAGCCCATTCGAACCTCGTATTGGACAACATCAATCGGAATGCAAATCCGGAACAAAAGGCAAAGTACCTACCAAAGCTTTGTTCAGGTGAATGGATCGGATCATTGTGCTTGACAGAACCGGGACATGGATCTGATGCGCTCGGGATGGAAACGACAGCAAGAAGAGAAGGTGACTGCTACATTCTGAACGGTGCAAAAACCTTTATCACCAACGCACCAATTGCACAACTTGGGATAGTCTATGCAAAGACAAGGCCAGACCTAGGTTCAAAAGGAATTACTGCATTTCTTGTTGAGCTGGATTCTGAAGGAGTCACAAGAGGACAACCTATGGACAAAATGGGAATGAGAGGATCAAAGACGGGCGAGCTTTTTTTTGATGATGTAAAGGTTCCAGTTGAAAATGTCATGGGAATTGAAAATGAAGGCAGGAAAATAGTGATGTCCGGTCTTTCAGCAGAACGTGCCACACTTGCGGCAATATCCTTGGGAATATCCGAACGGGCAGCAGACATTGCACTTCGTTATGCGTTGGAACGGGAGCAATTTGGCAAAAAGATTGCACAATTCCAGATGATACAGGACAAGCTTGCCCAAATGTATGTGGAAACCCAAGCGAGCAAGCTTTTGGTATACTGGGCATTGACGGAATTGCAGAAAAACCATGCTGCAAATATGCCTGCGGCAGCTTCCATCCTTTATGCGGCAGAAAAGTCAACCAAAATTGCACTTGATGCCGTTCAAATCTTGGGGGGCTATGGATATATGAAAGAGTATGTTGTAGAGAGATTCGCACGCGATGCCAAGCTGTTGGAAATTGGAGCGGGTACATCTGAGATCCGCAAGCTGATTATTGCAAGGGAATTGATTAAGCAAGGGAAATTTGAGATTTAGAGGATACAGTAGATGACACAGTCAAGAGTAATCCTATTTGATTTGGACGGGACAATAGTAGAGAACACTGATTCATTGTTGAAGGCATTCAGAAATTCATTTGAAAAGTTGAAGAAGGCTTATCCCGGTGATGAAGCCATCATTTCCAAGTTTGGGAAAGATCTAAGCACAATAATGGAGGAACTGAACCTTGAACCTTCAGAAAGAAAGCAGTTTGCAATAATTTTTCATGAGAATATGAGGCGTGCCAACAGAGGAAAAGTTGTATGTGGCATGAAGGAACTGCTGGACTTTCTGAAGCAGAAAGGCTTCAGATTAGGGCTTGTTACATCCAAATCAAATGGATTGGTTCGAACTGAGCTTCAAGAGCTAGATTTGAACCAATATTTTGATGCAATTGTGGATGAAAGCTCAACAGAAAAGCATAAACCAAACCCAGATCCACTTTTAATGGCATGCCGTCTTCTAAATGTAAAGCCGAGCAAATCCATCCTCTACATTGGAGATTCAAAATACGATGCACTTGCGGCGTTGAATGCAGGGCTTTCACCTCAACCGATATGTTGGGGTGTCCATAGGAAGGAAGATTTTCTCGGGTTAGAAAAAACACTAGTGCCAGCTGAAAACGTTGATCAGCTCAAGAAAAAAATTGAGCAACACTACCAATTGTAAAATTAAGTTCCACTTGCTGAATATACCAATTTACCATCAATATACGTTTTTTCCACATAGGATCTTGCATCAAGTGGATCACCATTGAATATCAGGAAATCGGCATCCTTTCCAACATCCAAGCTACCGACTCTGTCTTCTACCCCCAACACTCTCGCAGGATTGATTGTGAT
>JALUTL010000213.1 GCA_027016475.1 Candidatus Heimdallarchaeota archaeon | reverse complement strand
GGTTAGTGGACAAAGCGATTGAGTTAACTGAAACCATTGTCAATAAACTTTCCGCTTATGAATTTACGGACTTTCTTGTTGGTGTTTCTATAAAATCCTCACAAATTCAAGAAAAAGAAAACAAACTCAAAGACCTCAATGCTTCATTGATGTTGCTCAAACAAGAAATTGCTAGGGAAGTTGGGTTACACATTTCAGAAAGGCTACGTGTTGAACCAAATTTTGAAACCCCTGACGTAACCGTCCATCTGCAAATTACTTCAAAGCTGAAAATCCGATTTTCTTTTTTTGTTCAACCTGTATTCATTCTTGGAAAGTATACTAAACACACTCGAGGGATTCCCCAAACTAAGTGGCCCTGTCGAAAATGCAAAGGAAAAGGGTGTGATCGTTGTCAGTATTCTGGTAAGCAATATCCTATTTCGGTAGAAGAAATTGTTGCAGATCCGTTATTGAATATGCACCAGGCAAAATCGAGTAGTTTTCATGGAGCTGGTAGGGAAGATGTCGATGCATTGATGTTGGGTGAGGGACGCCCATTTGTCATTGAACTCCATCATCCGAAAAAACGTCGAGTTAATTTAGCTATTGCTATGGAAGCTGTAAACAAATCTGATTTGGTGAAAATCTCAAATTTAAAATATACAAACAAAAACACAATAAAAACATTGAAAGAAACATCGTCAAATACTAAAAAAACGTATCGCGCATTGATTCAGCTTGAACAACCGATGGAATCGAAATATTTCCCCTTGCTGAAAGAATTTGGAAACAAGCCTCACAGTATCCGCCAGCGTACACCAATACGTGTATCTCATCGTAGGGCTGATTTGACAAGAGAAAAAACTATTTATGGAATTAAAGTTAAACAAATTGACGATTTCCATCTAGAATTAACAATTACGGCTCAAGGTGGGGCATATATAAAAGAATTCATTTCAGGGGACGATGGGAGAACGGAGCCAAGTATTGCTTCACTGATAAAAAATTCATCAAAATGCATTGAGCTTGATGTTTTAGAAGTGGAGGATTATGGTTTATTTAACAAGAAAGAATAGCTAATGATCAAAGGATGGCCCATGTTCGTGGATGAGGCATACACTTCGCAAAGATGCTCATCCTACGGAACTGTCAGAAAAAGCAACAGGGTGTATCAGGGCTTGTAGAGGTGCAGAAAATGCGGAATACAAAGGAATGCTGACATCAATGATGCAATCAACATCATGAAACAAGTAGTCCCAAAGGGGTCGTCCCGATGGGATAGAGGTGAAATCGTCTCGCCAAGCCGTCTGAGGCTGGTCTATTTCAGCGGCTGAATAAGTTTTCCTAGCGGAACTGGACGATGTGCTCTTGATATGAACATTTATCATTTTTGAAAAAACATGGCTTGTAATGACACGTTTGGCGATCGTCCATTTGGACAGTTGCAAATCCAATGATTGTGCACTCGAATGCGTCAAATTCTGCCCAGTAAACAGAACTGGAAAAGAATGCATCATTATTGCCAATGGGAAGGCACGTATTTCTGAAATTCTTTGCAATGGATGTGCAATCTGTGTCAAAAAATGTCCATTTAAGGCTATTGATATCATAAACCTTCCCGAATCTCTTGAGACCGACATTACACATAGATACGGACCAAATCAATTTAAGCTTCATAGGATGCCAATTCCGAGACAGTCTGCGGTAGTAGGTCTTGTCGGGCAAAATGGTGCAGGAAAATCTACATCACTTAAAATACTATCTGGTGAATTGAAGCCCAATTTGGGGAATTATGAAAACCCTCCATCTTGGGAGGAAATAATTCACCACTATAGGGGTAACCAGCTTCAGAATTACTTTCGAGACCTTTCGCAAGGAAAAATAAAAGTGTCAATAAAACCACAAAACATTGAACTTATCCCAAAATTTGCAAAAGGTGTTGTCAAAGATCTTTTGGCAAAGGTAAATGAAAGAGGTTTAGACGAAGAAACCATTCAACAGAATTTTAATTTGGGCAAAATATGGACAAGAGAACTCAACCAATTAAGTGGTGGTGAACTGCAAAGGGTAGCTATTGCCGCCACATTGCTTAAGGACGCTCAAATTTATTTTATTGATGAACCTAGCAGTTTTCTTGACGTTAGAGAAAGGTTACGAATGGCCCAACTAATTAGGGAATTGGTTGATGAGAACAAGTATGTAGTTGTTGTAGAGCATGATTTGACAATTCTTGATTACCTAAGCGATTATATCCATATCTATTATGGTACTGCTGGTGCTTATGGTGTTGTTACACACCCGTTATCTGTTAGAGAGGGAATAAACATCTTTTTGGAGGGGTATATCCCATCTGAAAACATGAGATTTAGGGAGGAACCGATCAAGTTTCAAAAATCAGAACTGAGTGTTTCGTTGATCCGTAGGGTCTCCCCATTCATCAAATACGGCAAAATGACGAAGCAATACGAGACATTTTCCGTTGAAATTGATGCAGGCGAGTTGTACAACGGTGATATTGTTGGTATTATTGGACCAAACGGTATAGGCAAAACGACATTTGTAAAACTGATTTCTGGACATTTGACTCCTACAATGCAAGATGATCCTGTTGAACTTTTAAAAAGGCGGGTTCAGGATGATGAAGATGATGATAATGAGGAGGTGGATGCACTACCTCCGGAAATAACCATCAGCTACAAGCCTCAATACATGGATGAAATAGCCAACCTAGCGCTCAATGTTGAGGAGTATCTAAAACAGGCCGATCCTGCCGCTCTGTTTTCTTCATTCATTAAAACTGAATTGCTTATACCTTTAGATATAGAAAAACTAATGGCAAGAAACTTATCAACATTAAGTGGTGGTGAATTGCAAAGAGTGGCAATTGCCCATTGTCTCCTAAAGGATGCTGATTTGTATTTGATTGATGAGCCATCTGCATTTATTTCAGCAGAAGATCGTGTGAGGATTGCAAAAGCAATTCGAAGGCTGATTCTGCATAGGAAGTCTGCCGGAATAATCATTGAGCATGATCTTCTTCTTCAAAGCTATATTGCGGATCGCATAATTCATTTTGAAGGAGAACCGGGAGTTTGGGGAAAGGCTAGCAAGCCTAAATCAGTAAAAGAAGGAATGAACATGTTTTTGAAAGGGCAAGGTATCACTTTCCGTGCGGATCCACAAACTAAACGCCCTAGAGTAAACAAGCCAAACAGCAAACTAGACAAGCAACAGAAAGCATCTGGTGAATATTTTGTCTCTGCTTAGAGTCCCTCCCGATTATTGTAAAAATTGCAATACGAAACTTTATTTCTATGCATTTAAGGTGTTTTATATTGGTAGCTATTACTTAGGTTATCAAAGACAGCCTCACAGCCTTGCAATTGAAAACTTTTTGGAAAATGCCTTTATCGGTGAACACCTAATATGCTGTTTTAAACTACATGGCTATAGATCTGTCAGTAGAACAGATGCAGGTGTGAATGCTTTAGGAAATGTTTTCGTTATAGGCACCAACCATGAACCTGTTCTTGAAAAAATAAACTCAAAATTACCAAAAAATGGCTCAATCATTGTATGGGCTAAATTGCCTATTCAAAAAGAAATGCAATTGAAGCCTGTAAAGTATAAGATCTATCAATATTTTTATCCCCATAAGGTCTACAATTCAACAAAGTTAAAGCTTATAGACTTTATTGGGACATATGATTTCACTCCTTTTATAAAAAAAGACAAAAAAGCTATACAGAACAATATATGCACATTGTACTCATTTACAGTTGAATCTACACCAACTGGACTGTTATTTCAAATTGTTGGAGATCATTTTGGTTGGGAACAGATTCGACGGATGCTTGGATTTCTTGTTAACAAAAAACTGGCAGAAGCGGAAATTCTGCCTGTTTTACAGAAACAAACGAAATATAATGCAATACCCCTTCCCGGATATTTTTTAACGTTGCATCACATTGAATTACCTGTTGATCGAGAATGGGCTATTGCAAATGTATCATTCCTGATAAAAAGGACAATGGAAAAAAATGAGACCACTTTGAGTCTTATAGAATTGAAAAATCTTATGATGGCTAATTTACTACAAATGTTGCAAAACTATTAGGAATCAATAATTCACTTCAAAAAAATAGTTGATCTTCTTTATTTTTCATTTTTTTCGCACCTAATGCTAATCCTGCGACAGTAACTCCAACAGCAATTGAACTGATTTCCTTCAAACCTAACACCTCAGGACTGTTTTGAGAACCATCAGATTGATTCATATAAATCGAACTGTTCAATGAAGTTGTTTCCTGATATGATCGGTATGACGTCAAGTTGTAAGTCACAGTTTCTTCATAATCTCTAAGTTTTAATGTTACATGGACAGTTTCATTTGATTTGCTGTAAATTGGAATTTGAGTGACGTTCTGCTCAATTATATAACTAATCGGGCTATAGTTTTCCCTCAGTACAGTTAATTTGAATTCGTTCGGGTATAATGAAAAATTGTAAATAACTAAAGTAATACCTTTTACTTCATCTCCTTTGTCTTCAATCAACTCCCAATTAATGGGAAAGTCATCTACAACAAACTCTAATCGGATTTGAGCCTGATTAAAGCCCTCTGAATGAAAAATAAGATTTACTGAATGATGTCCCACATCAAAAGCAAATGGATCAATGATCAGCGTAGATTCTACATAGCTGATTTTGAATCTTGTTTCATTGGTATAGACTGTGAAATTTGAAATTGCATTCCCATCATAAAGATTTGTGACATGGAATTCTATGAAATTGGATGTCAACCGATTTATCATTATTGTATTTGGTATAGAAATTTCCAAGACATTCTGGGTTAGTTTATACAACTGATGAAAAACATACCCGGACTTGTCATAACCAATCAACGAAAGCGTTTGAGCACCCCATCGCTTTGGAATTTCAAAAAAAACTTGTGTTCCATTTATTTGAGCTTCAATATTGGCAGTTAAGTTAAATAGACGTACAACAGAAAGGTTTGAACCTACATCTACCACTATCATTTCTCCCTGTACTGCTTCATAAGATAGGGGATTACTTTCTTTTGGCAACATTCCTTCAAATTCAATATAATCAATTTCGGTAAATGTCTGAAAATACACAATGTTTCCCGATCTGTTGAAGTTTGCAGAACTTGAAATGGTAAAATCCTTCATAAACAACGGAAGCGATAACTCCCAGTTTTCATAGGAGTAAAAATCTTCATATCTGGCGTGAAATAGAATATGATCGGATCTTACTGTTGTGGTTCCAACAAAAGATGTGGAATTGATGATTTCTCTTACCACAAACACACTTCCTTCAACCCAAGTAGCCAAACTTACGTTTGTATTAGAAAATTGAGGAACTTTGTAAGGGATGTCAGATTCACTGAGTGTTTGATTGTCTATTTTTACGATTCCACCGACGTTTTTAACATTTTGAACAAAATCAAACTTGCTAAATGCAAATTCAAAATTAAGGGTTTCATTACCGAAAGTAACTGTGTCAAATGATACGCCCAAAAGTTTTTTCGGATTTGTAAGCGGAGTTGTCTCAATAACTTGTGTTAGGTTCATAACAAATTGATTTGTTCCATTCAAAAAATACAGCACTCCTCTAGTTGGATCAACCACGCTTGACAGTACTTCTTTTCCTTCCTCAGTCGCATGGAGGACAAGAAACACATTAAACAGACCATTTGCTCCTTCAAAATCCAAAGTCAATATGACAGATGCTACAAATGAATCATTTTGATCAAAATTGACTTGATTTTTTTGTAATTGAAATTCAAAAATTGTGTTGTTGCTATACAGATTCACATTTAGCTCTTGTTCTAGGTATGCGAAGCTTTCCTGCCCCTTGATAACAAATAAGGTACCGTAGTCTATGAGAGTTATTCCATAGCTTTCATTACTGTTGTCAATCCATTTGCTTATATTTGTACCCAAATCTCTTTTTTCTAAATTAATGTCTTTAAAATTGATGTTTGACGGTTTATCTACTGGATTGAATGAAACTGAATTAACCGTGTTGTTAATTTCAACCAGCTCTTTTTGGGTATAGTTGAGACTTACCGCCATATTGGAATTATATTCATTGTTTACGGCAAGCACTTGGTTGGATTTAACTGTATTATTTTGAACATATGGATTGCCAATAGAGCTATTATATGGAACTATTATGCCGTTGACAATCAAAAGCATCAATATAGTTAGAAGCACTGTATCTTTGATCATGCAACTATCTTATGCTTTAGTTTTATAAATTGCTGAAGCATCTCGATGAAACTATTTTGACATTGGAAAAATGGCATAATTCATATATTTGAACTACCGACAAAAACTTGTCATTTTATGAATTCAAAGTTACGTAAGGCCATAAAATTGCTTTTGGATGCTGGATATGTTCTTAAGCCTGATGCATTGGATGTATTGGCAGAAACTTCGGATGCTGTCGGTGTGGCGATGGCTTTCTTGAATAAATTTGCCAATAAAAAACAAAAAATCATAGGATATGATGATCTGATTAAATGCAGTCATCCCATTCAACCGTCTTTAGCAAAAATTCCTCCAAAATCGATTGATCATCGCATTACCGAAGGAATGCAATATGATTCACTACGACCTTATCACAAATTGCAAAATGGGCCTTTTTTTGCACCAAATGCGAAAATTGTCAATCAGCAACCTCAAACTCGGAAATATGCCCCAATAGCAAATAATTATGGAAATTCAATTTTGCGTACTATGGACGAAGATTTGACTGGCTTGCCATCTTTTGAACCTGATGTCGAAATAGTGTGGCAGCCAAAATTTAGTGCAACTAATTTAGGTCACATCAATGATTTTGTACAATACTTTAACAATCGATATCATAAGATTAAGTCTATCTTCTCTAATAGGTCCGATATTTCCCATCTTGTTCCAATTAAAGAATTGGCAAATATGAGGGAAGAATCTGTTTCTGTTATTGGGATGGTTACGGACAAACAATTTCCATCAAATGGTGGCGGACTGTTGACATTAGAAGACCCATCCTTTGAATATCCGATTCAGGCAGTTATCTCTAAATCTAAACCTGAACTCGTTGAACAGGCATTACACATTATGAACGATTCAGTCATTGCAATCAATGGATATTTAATTGATCATATGACCATTTCAATAAATGAGATTATTTTACCAGATATTCCAAAAATGAAAAAGCTAAATCGAGCTGACTTACCTGTCCATGTTGCTTTTCTTTCGGACATTCATATTGGTTCTAAAGGGTTCATCTCTCCTGCTTTCGAAAACTTCATCAAGTTTCTTAACGGTGAATTTGGAAATTCTAAAATGAAAAAAATTGGAATACAAACCAAATATGTGCTTTTTGCTGGTGATGTTGTAGATGGTGTGGGAGTGTATCCAAACCATGAAAGTGAACTTTCCATCGACGATATTCGTGAGCAGTATGACGTATTTGCATCTTATTTGGAATTGATTCCACCTGATGTAACCATCATTGTAATCCCTGGAAATCATGACCACGTAAGACCTGCTGAACCTCAGCCTGCAATTTCTCCTGATCATGCAAAAAAGATGCTTTCTTTGGACAATGTAATTAATCTACCAAACCCTTCTCAAGTACAAATGCATGGTGTTGAAACGTTATTGTATCACTGTACCAGCCTTCCGGACATTATCAACCACATTCCTGGATTGAATATCAAAAAACCTGTGGAGGTTATGATCAAAATGCTCCAAGCAAGGCATTTAGCTCCAATATGGGATTCAAGGACACCTATTGCTCCGGAACCAGAAGATTTTCTGGTAATAGAACGTGTACCTGATCTGTTTCATGGGGGTCATATACATATCAATGACTTAGGTAACTATAATGGTGTGACTATTTTGAACAGTGGCACAATGCAAGCCCAAACAAGCTACCAGAAGGCTCTAAACATTCTTCCCACACCTGGAGAGGTTTTGGTCATGAATCTCAAAACGTTTCAACCTAATCTTCTCAGATTGCTTCCAAATACCTAATTCATCGTATTTTTTAACTGTATTAGCTTTAGAAGTTTTGCATCTCTTGTATGCAGTGAAAACTCATTGGCAAAGTCTGCAGGATTATCGATTGGTTTAATGTTTAGTAATTTGTTAAATTGCTTTAACTCCGATTCTACTAGATCCTTTTGTTGCAAATGGACAAAATGGGCAAGCTTCTTAGTGAATGAGCTACTATAGAACCCAAAACACTTTTTATCTTGTAGCCCTATAATTGAGCTTGAAAAGAACAATTTTTTTAGCTCTTCTTGATGCAAATCAATTGATTCTACATTTACGATGTGCAAGTCATTCAGTAATGAAGTTGCGGGAAATTCTGCTTTTAGCCATGAAAAAAATCCATATGGCAACAAATTAAATAATGTTTCAAAGTAGGAGATCGCTTTGTCTTGGTTTCCGACAACAATTACTTTTTCTCTCAAAAGAAGTGATGTGATGGCATAGAAAACATCTGAAATCTCAAAAAGATTTGTTTTTCTCTTTTCCTCATACAATGGGACTTCCGGTGCCAATTTTGACAGTTGAACCATTTGTTTTGCAAATTGATAATAAGAAAAGGGGTTAATATGGACATTTTCTTCTGGATATCCCATGAGATATCCTGAAAACCCGTCACCGAACTTTTCCAAAAACACGATCCCTATCATTTTCCCTACTTTTGATACTTTGAACACATTATTTTTTGGAGTTCCATTTGGAAGTGCATGTACCAATATATCTATCACTTTTTTTCTATCTACATTAACTGCTTGAACAATGGATGGACCATTCTGTCTGTCTATCTTAATTAAAGCCTGTGTAAACATGATATTGCTGTTGTGTGATCCCATGTTATGGATAGATTTTGCATTAACTATAAAAACACTTGACGATCATTTTCGATATGTCTAATTTTACAATATGAAAGCGAAGAATTGGAATAGGATTAAAAATGTTCCAGCTCTTTAAGGGCAGTTTGCAAATCCGTCAAAAATTCATCTTCTTCCAAGGATTCATCATCTATTTTTTCAATGTCATCAATAATTTGACTCTCCAAAGTGCTTCCAAAACTCTCACTTAGATCGATCCGTTTTGCTAAAATCTCCTCTATCTGTTTTGCTGCTTGGTTAATTGTCATTCTTGCCATTCCCAATGCGACATCATTATCTGTGATGACACACAATACCGCGCTTCCACAAGAAGCAACCATTATTTTTCCTCCTTTAAACTCTGCAACCAACATTGTCATTTCAGTAAATCCTACATTTGCACCTTGCTGTTCAGATGCCAAATAAACTGCTGAGGATATCGCCCCCATTACTTCTACGTCACGCAAATCAAAATCGAACCGACTTAAATTTGCCAAAGTAAGTCCAGTTTTATCCGCCAAAATAACCCTTGAAACACCTGGCGTCTGAACCAAAATATTGTGACATATATCCAATATCTCATCCATATATTGTTTCATCCTTCACTCAATGATATATTTTCTCTTGAAAACACACAATTTTAAAATTATGGATTTCAAATTAAAAAATAAGCAAGAACTAGATCGATTTCTGTTTCTTTCAGGATTGAATGCCTGGATATTTTTTATTAATTATTGGTTTCCAGCACTTAAGTACACAGTTCACAACCAATTTACTCCATAATTTGATCTTCGATCCAATTTTTGGCTATTGAAACTTTTTTTGCTGTTTGCAAAATAAAAAATGAGATAATGACCATAAAAGATATATTCACGAAGTTTCAAAAAGTTTAATGTGGGAACTTGTAGCTCAGTTGGAAGAGCGGCAGCCTCCTAAGCTGCAGGCCGAGGGTTCGATCCCCTCCAAGTTCGTTTGCAAAATTAATAGAGAAAACAATTTAATAACAATTATTATATTTAATGTATGAGCATGTTTCAAGCTTCCGATGAAGAAAAAGAAGAAATTGTTGTTTTCCCCACAAAAATCCAAGCATTAGATCAGTTATTGGGCAATGAATTCTCCGATACCAATGGATTCCCATCTTCTAGCCTTGTGTTGATTCATATGCCTCCAAATACTAATTTAGGTGTTCTTTTTGCCCAAAAAATATTGTTGAGTTTTTTGGAGGGTGTAGAAAATAGCGTCGGTTTCTATATGCATTCATCTAAACCAAAAAACCAATTGATGAAAAGCTTTGAAACTTATGGGTGGAAATATCAACCACTTATTGAAGCAGACAAGCTTCAATTGATTGATATGTGGACAATTACATCTTCCCATACAGCTTCTTCATCTAAGGTTGGTAGAATTGATATCAAACGAAAAACCTTTCTTAAGCAAACATACCAAAAAATTTTGCAAATCAAAAGAAATACTGGCTCTATCTGCTTTTCAGTTGTGGATGACTTACTTTGGCTGAAAGAGGATGACCTAGACAAAAAACCTTCAAAAATCTTGGAATTCATCAAGGATTTATTGGATCTGATTTTTCAAATTGGTGGCGTTCATTTCTTTATTCTCCCGAAAGGAATTTTGCATGATGTGTCTGAAAGATTGATTATGAACTATGCAACTGGTCTTATTGATTTTACTACCGAATTTAGGGGAAATAATTTGCAACATTTATTTCATATTGCAAAATTGACTGGCGTATCTATTAAGTCTGAGTTGCTGGAAATTTCACCTGAAGCAGAAGGTGGCTTCAGAATCGAGGCGACAACAAAATTATAAAAAAACGCATCATTTACTATGTTGAAACTCCCTTAATTTTTCTTCCAAGTAGTGAGCGTCAATGAAATTTTATCAAACAATGCCGTTTTATGTTCTTCAAAAGCTTTGCTTAACAGTTTATAGCAATGATCTCGGACAGTAAACTCTTTACCATTTGTCAAATCAGCAACTTTCCTTTGGGTAAGCACTGGAATTTTTTTCAAAAAGCGACTAATTGCTCGATCTGCAATATATGCCACAGAAACCGCTAGTGCATATGGTTGCATACCTCCACGTTCTTTTTTTGAGAGAAATGAAAGGAATTCAGTTGAGGTATTGATAAGCAAAGCTTTGTAAATTTTTAGTGATAAACCGTATCTTTCTGGAACTGTATGCTTAATTTCCGAGTGCGATACAATTATTGATGCAATTCGTTCCACATAATCTTCGCTTTTCCTTATTGGTGTTTTGTTCAAAGGAATTTCGAGTTCTTTTGCCAAACGAAGAATGTTTTTATTCGTTACTCTATGTCCTGCCGCATTAAATGAATGAACAATTTCTTGAAATTTGAGCGGTGATTTGCTTCCTGTTTCCTTGACTGCATAAAGCAGGCATAAGGCAATGAGTAGTACATGGTTGGTGATCTTGTCCTCGTGGTCATTGCAAAGCTTCCAATACAGATAAGATGCACGCTCCTTGACAGAATTTGGCACTTCAAGCTTGGACGAAATACGATTAAATATGATAAATGTTCGAAGATGTGTCTGGGAGGAGGCATTTTTTGACCTGTTGTGGTAATGATCTCTCAATCTTTTGAATTTCCACATTTTTTGAGGTGAGAGTGTTTTTCCATGGATGGTCGTGAACCTATTTGCACGAAAATATCCAATTTCGGATCCCAAATTTCCAGTTCTGGTTAACTTCTTTCCGATACTTGAATATTGGCTGGGTTGTCTAATTGAATTTCCTGAAATATCATATGATGAATCAACATAGACTTGTTCACCAACTGTCCCACAGTTTCGACATACATAATATCCTCTTGTTGGAAAAAAATGGTTTGAACCACAAACATCACATTCATTGTCATTAAATGGTTTTGATGCTGCCATACACAAATGTGTATCAGCAGGACTAAAGGAATGTAAGATTACAATAACTCTTTTCATATGGCAAAATACTTTATCCATGGCGACAAACCATCTGCTTAAACATATGTTATGAAAAATCTGTGAAAGAAAGAGTGTAGCCCGAAAGTATTATACTTCACCTATTCAAAATTAAAATCCAATGAAAAAAATGTTCGAAAATGTCTGCCTATAATTCCAAAAGTTATTTATACACCAGTTGAATAAATTAAGTTTAGTAAGAAATTGGGGACAACAAGTGGATACTGACCAAAATTACCCAAAACAAGATGGTTTCCAGGGCTTTCAAT
>JALUTL010000212.1 GCA_027016475.1 Candidatus Heimdallarchaeota archaeon | reverse complement strand
GTCTCCAATTAAATCCGATTCCGGTAGTTTTGAAAAAACACCCGATTCCAGTATCTCACTAAAGCCTTTTGCAAATCCCGTTTTGGAGGTCGACATTACTCCTGTTACAGAAGGATACACTTCAACCTATCGTGCCAATGATTCATATGTCCATTTGGCAAAGCCGAACAACTACAACATCACCGTTGATCCGATTGACGGTGTTGAGTATAACTCCTTGACTATGGAAGTACAAATTTATGACGATAGATCTACAAAGGTTGTAGAGGATACATTCGACGCTGGTGATCAATTCGCATCCGATAAAATTTTGGTTCAAGGTGCCGTGCTTCCTCAATTGTCATCAAATGCAAAAAGTGTCATGGTTGACCGATTCTGGTTTCTAGTTTCATCTGGTGTGTTCGGTTCTTCTGTAACTTTTGTTGGTGAAATATGGAATTCAACTCAACGTGCAAGCGATGGTAAGATCGTTCCTCACAAAATGCTTGCTAACGGTTCAAAACAATCTCCTAGCAGTTCTCCGTCTGGAGATTATATTCAAATCGATTTGAACAAACAGACTATTTTTGATCAATCCAACACTTTTGCAAATTCAACAGGGGGATACATCTTTTTCGTGTTTTACCAATCAACTTTTGATTTTCTGTGGACTGCCCACAAGGAAACTTCTGATGGTACTGATGATGGCCCAACTTTCATTTCAACCACAGGTATTCCCTCAAATGAGGATGGTTGGGGAAATTACACAAATGGGGACTACACCCTCAACTATAGTGCAGTTGAAATCTACAACCCTGTAAATATTGAAACAAAAGTTGCCTATCCCTCTCAGCCTTCTGGTGAAGCCATTCCTTCCAACGGTATATTCACGGATCAGAACACGTACACGACATCCACCACTTACCGTGTTTTCTACAACAGCACATTGGCCCCTTCCTCTCCCAAAATAAACATCACATATATTGTTGAACGAATCGTGAACTCCCTTGCTTCGGTTGTAGTTAGCACTGAGCCAAACGATCCCGTTATCAATTGGACTGCCACGTACAGCAGCTCATTTGCCAGAACTGATGCAAATGTTTCCCAATCCGTTTCCATACCTGGATCGCATTCTGTCATTTCTGTTTCGCACAATTCCGTCCAGTTGACTGAAGGGACTGATTACAAGGTGGTGCAGGTTGGTCAAAACAAGACCGTGGTATTCAACAAAGGGACGGGCGATTATGTGCTCGAACTGCAATCTTCTAACCTGCTGAACAGTGCAACGGTCTCGACCTATGTATACAATGGGACAGTTTGGGTTGCAAACGACACTGGAAAATTGGGCGTCATTCATCCTTCCGCCCAAGTTGGGGATCAGGTCAATGCCACAATCACGTCATCATTGGCCCAATTGGCAGGCGGTTCAGTCAATGCCTCGTTGCGCGGTGAGGATGGAACAATTTACGGCAACTCCAGTATCGGCTCATATGTTGATACGTCGGTGAACACGGAAATCTTCTCATTTGCTGGTGAAATGACCTTTGCAACATATCTGGATCCCAACCTTCCTACTGGTGTCTGGACCTTTCAGTTCAGATGGAACAACGGAACCCATGCGGGTGCTGTTGCAGTTCCTTTCAATGTAATTCCTGTCACAACGGTTGAAATTATCACTCCTTCAACAGATCAACTCAACGCATTGGAAGGTGACATTGTCACTGTAGAGGTAATTACATTGGACTATAGCCATAATTCATCATGGGGACTTCCCGGCACGCTTGATTGGGGTGCGGAGACCATTTCCTTGACTGCACAGGGTTTCCACAGCGATAACATCCACTATCTCTATTCTGCCGACATCAATACGTCCGTAGCCCATGCCTCTCCTAGACCACAGGCATATACTGTAAACGTCAGCTTTACAGAAGGCCCCCACACCGATTTCGATACCATCTCGCTCAATTTGTTCTACCGCGGCTCTGGAAACGCTGTGGCTTCAGGAAATGTTGAGGCAGGCACCAACGTAACTTTTGACTTCACTCCGCTCAATGTGACCGGGGGCAACACGCTCATCAATTCGTCCACAATTTCATTCAATCTGGACTATCCGTATACTGCAACATATGTCCCGTCGACGGGGCACTACACTATCGAAGTTCAATGGTCAGATTCGTTTGTTGTAGGTGGGAACTCCTTGGAAATACGATGGGATCATCCCGAATTTCGAGAGATCGCTTCCAATCCTTTGATAAACACATCTGCTTCATTCACGGTAGTTGATTCCTCCTCGCCTGCAATCAATTCCCCTCCAAATGATGTGACCATTTCCGAAGGTACGACAGGCAATCTCATTTCTTGGAATGCGAGTGACCCATTCCCTTCAAAATATGTTGTGTATCGGGATGGATCCCAAGTTTCCAGTGGAACTTGGTCTAGTGACTCTCTCATTCAGCAATCCATTGATGGGCTGTCAATGGGCGTCTACAATTTCACCCTTTATGTCAATGACACTGAAGGCAATTTCAATGTGGATACTGTCTTTGTCACAGTGGAAGACATCACTCCTCCCTCCCTCGTACAAGTTACTTCTCCATCAACTGTTGCCCAAGACAGTACTGGAAACCAGATTGTGTGGAACTTCACCGACATCCGTCCTGACAGGTACATAGTCTATAGAAATGGCTCTGTTGTGGATACTGGCAGTTGGAACAATCCGACGGAGATTGTTGTTCCCATTGATTCCACCAATTTAGGCATATACAACTATACTGTACGCGTCAACGATACGGTTGGCAATGTCCAGACCAACTCCGTGTTTGTTGAAGTAAGGGATTTGACTGCTCCTGCAATTACGCAAACTCCGTCATTGACTTCGTACGATGAGGGATCCACCGGCAATGAACTCCAATGGACTGCCACCGACAAGTTCCCCAACCAAGTCGAATTGTTCCGGAACGGAACATCAATTGCAACAGGGTCATGGTCTGACGGATCGCCTGTATCCTTCAATATTGATGGTTTGGATATCGGGACGTACAACTTTACCATTGTGTTTCAGGATGATTTCGGCAACAAAACTCCACATACTGTGTTTGTCACTGTCGTTGATGCTACTCCTCCCGTTATAGTCGATGCCCCCATCAACAGAACCTACTTCTCTGATACCTCCACCGAAAGCATCAATTGGACTGTGACTGATCTTCACCCCAAATCATATGTCATATACCGAAATGTCACAACAACCGTCAGTAGTGGTGGATGGACTTCTGGCACGCCAATAGTCATCAACTTGGGCAGTTTGGGACTGGGTGTTCACAACTTCACTATCGCCATCACTGATCAAGGCGGAAACACTGTTTCGCATAGTGTATACCTTACTGTTCGTTCAAGTTCCATCGTGAAATTTTCATCGGTTCCTTCCAACTATTCATATGCCGAAGGTTCCTTTGGTAATACTTTGGAATGGGTTGCAAGTGCAGCTTTTCCGTCCACTTATGAACTTTATCGTAACGGATCATTGATTCAATCCGCAGGTTGGCAATCTGACATTCCCATTGTTGTAGGAATTGATGGTCTGGTTTTGGGTGCATACAATTTCACTATGGTCATGCGGGATCAGGAAGGAAATTTTGCCGTTTCAACTGTATTCGTTACCGTGTTTGATAACACCCCACCAGTCAGTGGAGTCTCTTATTCCACAATTGAGCTTATAGAAGGTGTAAGCACAAACAACGTCAATTGGACGATATTGGATCAGCATCCGTCCACCTATGTTGTATATGTCAACGGAACGGCGGTGATTTCCGGCTCTTGGCTTAGCGGCTCTCCCTTTGTCTATCCATTTACACGACTTGCGGGAGTCTACAATGTAACTGCCGTATTTTTAGACACAAGCGGAAATTCCTTGACGATAACCACAATGGTCACAATCAAGGACATTCAGGCACCCATTGTCAATTTCAGGGATCCGGGTGCTGTCGCCACCATTGATGAAAAGAACTATCCTGTCATCATTTCTTGGAGCCTTCTGGACAACCATCCCAACAATTACTCGTTGCTTGTCAACGGCTCTTCAGTTCTTTCTGGCAATTGGCAAAATACCATATCTTTCTCGTTTTCAGGATATGCTCCAGGATCATATAACCTGACCTTGTTGGCATGGGATGAAAGCGGCAATCTGTTGGCGGACACTGTCATTGTAACAGTTGTAGATACGACCAAGCCTGTTTTCATACAAACCCCCGAACCATACCGATATTTCGAAGGGGAAACTGGCAACACGCTGAGCTGGATTGCAACAGATAACTTTGCAGGCACGTACCTTTTGGAGCGGAATGGTACGACCCTTGCTCAAGGCACTTGGGTCAGTAACCAAACTCTTGCATTCAGTATTGACGGACTGTCAATCGGGCTGTATGTGTTTAAGCTGACCGTTTTTGATAGCTCTGGCAATGCTGTTTCCCATGAAGTGGCAATACGCGTAAAGGATCCTCGAATTGCAGAAACTTCTCCTGTTAGTGTGGACATTGTTGATACCGTTGTGGAAGGTGCCATCAACCGTGTTGCAGGTGTTTGGAGAATGCTGAACGGTACTGGCATTGCAAACGCAACAATTGTTGCCTCCCTAATCGTTCTCAACTCGTCCGATCTTTCATTGGACGCCTTCGAATATGTCTTGAACCTTACATTTACGACCTTGCAAAATGGATCCTTTGTCCTGTCTCTCAATTACACGGATGTTCCTGAAGGGCACTATCAATGGCACATTACGTTCCAGAAGGCGATGCATGAAAACGTGTCCGTTGTCCATGAGATCAGGGTTCTGCCCCATACCATCCGTCTCGAAATAGAGGTTTTGGGACAGTTGATAAGAGGAAAGGCTTATGCTATCAGCGTGTTGGCCTATTACAACGACTCAATTTCCCAAACCACATCAGGACTTTCCTTGCACACGCTTGTCCTAAAAAGCGGCAAGGCTCCAGGCGTCAATGTTTCCTTGACCATCCAGCTTGTACTGTTGGACGGGACGAGGATGTCCATCCAACGTTTTGCAGCAACAAGCTCTACTGGTGTTGCCACATTTATCTTGAGTTCTGAAGAGACTCGTTTGGTAGAACGGATCACTTCAATTGCTGCGTCCGTTGTAAACTCTCCAAAGTTTGCAGGAGCTCAGCATTCCCCTCCGATAGAGGAACTGCCTACGCCCATTTCAGCACCCGAAGGGGCGATCAATAGGTTGCTCCTCTCATTTCAAACCAATCCTCAGTTTCCAATTCTCCTGCTCGTTACAGTCATTGTTTTGGCAGCATTCTTCATGCTTATCGCCATACTTCGAAAGAATAGAAAACGATGGCTTGAACAATTGAACGAGGAAAGCAAATTTGCAAAGGATGAAATCGAGGCGATACTGGCCACAAATGCCATCATTCTCAAGCATACTCTCAGCGGCATTCCGTATTATGAACGAATCTTCACAAGCCTCAACACTCCAGTAGAATTAATTTCTGGGTTGGGAAGTGCCATGACCAGCTTTTTGGATGAATTTGGACAGCCTGCATCATATGGGGTTGAAACCTTGGAACGATCTGGACTGTCCATCACGTCACATCGGATTGAGAAATCAACGTTGACGATAATATCTTCTCGAGGCTTGCCTGACAGCGTTGTTTCAAAAATATCCAAGGCACATGCCGCAATCCATGCCAAAATATCGCATCTCCTTGATGATTCTTACGAGTATCAAAAAATCTCATCCCGTGTAATTGAGCACGAATTTATTGCCGCCGGCTTCAACTTTCTCATCAAAGAAGGTTTCCAGATCAACACTTCCCGCATAGGGCGAATAAAACACAATAGTGCAATTTCACGAACAATACGGAAAGGAATTGGATTCTTGCAGGATTATCCCGGTGAAAGAACGAATCTTAAGGAATTGATGAAATATTTGACTGACAAAACGAGAAGCGAAGACATAGCGGCAAAAGTCATTATGTTTGCCCAAGCATTTCGTATCCTTGAAGAGGCAGTATATGATTAAATCAGTTCCTTGACATCTGGAAACCGTTCAAACATAATCCGCTCATAGACTGTCGAGCCGTCAAAGGTTGAATAAAGCCTTTTGAAGTTCGGTATCATTGCTGTTGCCTGTTTGGTTCTTTGAAGAATTTGGTCATGAATCTCTGATGTGCCTTCATAGATGGCAAGAACCCTGACATCCCTCATGATCTTGTTTACTTCGTACTCTGCAACAAACCCGTTGCCTCCAAAGATCTGTGTTGCATCATAGGCGATTTGGTTTACAACTTCGGATGTGTACAGTTTTGCAGACGAAACATAGTGGTGAGCCAATCCCCCACGGACTGCGCCAGGAACCATGGACGCTGCCTGCTTTTCAGGCCCTTCTTTCCCTCCGGCATTGACATCCGTTGGAATCCATCCTTTATTGTACCTGTCCAAAGTGTAGCCTGCCAAAAACCCGTATTCTTCCATCCTCGGAATAGTTCTCATCATCTCTACAAGCTTCTGCTTAATGATTGGAAACTCAATGATGGGGCGCTTGAACTGCTCACGGGTTTTGGCATACGAAAAGGCTTCTTGGAACAGTCTTTTTGCAGCCGCGATACCTTGGAAGCTCACGCCCACTCTCATCCCCATGAGCCGTTCCAGCACCTTCCTGTAGCCGTTTCCCGGCTCAGCAATCAGGTTTTCCTTCGGCACAGTCACATTTTCAAACTGCAACTGGGCTGTCGGGGACACATGAAGCCCTGACTTTTCCTCCACTCTCAACGGTGTGATACCGTCCAAATCAGTCACAAGAAGCACGTTGGTTCCTTCTTGTTTTCCGTTGACAATGTTTTGGGCCAAAAACAATCCGGTGTTGGCATATCCTCCATTTGAAATCCACACCTTTGTACCGTTCAGGACATATTCGTCACCCACCAGTTCTGAAGTGGACTTGACGGCTTCCAGATTGGATCCTGCTCCCGGTTCCGAAAATGCGACATACCCCAGCCGTTTGCCTTCTGCAAATTCCATCAATGTTTGGTCAAAGTGCGGCTTGTAATACTGCACCAATGCTTCAATCACGGAAAGCGAGATCATGACCATTATCTGCAATGAAATGTCATGTCTCGCCAAGGTCTCCGTAATCGGGCCTTGAAACAGATTTCCAAATCCCATCCCTCCAAGATCCTCTGGAAGGAAGAAACTGTAAAGTTGATTGTCCTTCACTATCTCAAAGACTATCTCCTCAAAATCCTTCGGCAAAATAACCTTGCCGTTTTCGACCTTTACGCCAACATGATCCCATTCTCTTGCCTTTGTCCTTGCATCCCTTTTTTCCAATATGGTGTCGATCGTGCTTCGCACATCGAAAAATACGTCAATCGCGTCTTGGTCGAAGCCAAGCTTCGGAGCATAATGGTTGACAAGCTCCTTCATTTTGGCATCTATGTTGAAATTCTCTAGTTCTTCGATACTCATGGTACATCCCAAATTTTTCAATTTGTTTCTGCTTGTTATATCTCCATAAAATAACTATAAAAAAATTACAGCACCATAGCATGGGAAAATCTCAATTCGCCAAATTTTTCTTGCACACCCTTGAGCAAACTTTTCCCCATTTTCCAAATTCCGATCCCATAGTGCTTTTTAACCCTTCAACATATTTCGCAATATGGATCCTGACCTTCTTGAATTCACTTTGTCAAAAGCCACGGCCGATGGCGTTGCATATGCTGATGTCAAATTTATGGAACGCAGAAGCATGTCGATCTCCGTGAAGAACGAAGCAATCGAAGGCAATTCCAAAAGCCTGTCGGCAGGACTTGGTGTCAAGGTATTGTGTGATGGAGCATACGGTTTTGCCTCAACCAACATCCTTGATCGTGACAACCTTGAAAAAACTGCCTTGAAAGCAATCCGTGTTGCAAAGGCCGTTTCCAAAACCATGAAACGCCCCATTGTACTGGCGGATGAACCTGTACACAAGGACACTGTCATTACTCCCATGAAAACAAATCCGGAAACTGTCTCACTAGAGGAAATTGTTGCAGTTCTCATTGAGGCCTCCAAATCGGCAAACACCGGCGATTCCCGTGTCAAGGCCAGGAACAGCTATTACAATCATTGGAAGGATCGAATGATCCTGTGGACGTCTGAAGGTACACGGATCGATCAGACAATTGCCGTAACCGGTGGAGGTGTTTCAACTTTGGCAGTGCAGGGCAGTGAAACACAAACTCGAAGCAAGCCCTCGTCTTTCCGAGGTGATTTTTCCACGGCTGGGTACGAATTCTTTGAATCACTGAACCTGATTGAAGAAGCTCCGATGGCAACAAAGGAAGCGCTTGAACTGCTTGAGGCCCCTGCCTGCCCCAGCAAGAATGATGCCACCCTTATTTTGCGTCCTGCCCAGTTGATGCTACAAACTCATGAAAACGGCCATGGCTTTGAACTTGATCGGGCATTGGATTATGAGGCTGCATTTGCAGGAACCAGTTTCTTGAAGCCCCACTTGCTCAATGAGCTGAAGTTTGGAAATGAATTGGTCACTCTGGTGGCCGACGCCACTGCTCCCGGTGGATTGGGGACATTTTACTATGATCACGAAGGGGTTGCCGCACAACGCTCTGTTCTCGTTGACAAAGGATTGTTTGTCGGCTATCTGTCCTCACGGGAAACTGCTCCCCTCATCGGTCTGGAACGTTCCTCTGGAGCGGCTCGGGCTTCCGCTTACAACCGCATGCCCCTCATTAGAATGACAAACATCAACTTGGAGCCCGGCGATTGGAAATATGATGAAATCATTGAGGATACAAAAGATGGCTACCTGTTTGACACCAATGTCTCATGGTCAATCGATGACCTTCGACTATCCTTTCAATTCGGCTGTGAAATTGGCTGGAAAATCGAAAACGGAGAAATCAAGCACATGATCAGGAACCCTAGCTATACCGGAATTACTCCTCAATTTTGGAATTCGGTTTCCGCAGTGGCAAACAAGGATGATTTCAAGTTTTTTGGCACTCCGAACTGTGGAAAAGGTGAACCTGGACAGGTGATGTATACTGGTCATGGAGCACCTACTACTCGTTTTGAAAATGTTAGAATCGGCGTTGTTCAGTAGGAATCCTGTTCAATAACCTTGAATATTGTCTGGTTGACTACTTCCTGTAGTGTCCTGATTTTTTCCTGAAACATTTCGACCACCTCCTCATGGGTTACTGAATGTTGCATTCCTGCCCCGTAGTTGGTGACCACTGCAATTGTGGCATATTCAATTCCCAATTCCTTGGCCAAAAACGCTTCCGGCGATGATGTCATGCCCAAAAAATCTGCACCAAGCATTCGAAGCATTTTAACCTCGGCAGGGGTTTCAAAACGGGGTCCATTGGCTACTGCAATTGTGCCATGGCCAACAAACACTTCTTCCATCTCTTCAAGGGTCTGCCGTATGCATTCTCGTACCTTAAGAGAGAACGGTTCACTGACATCGGTATGCACAACCCTTTGATAGTCGATTGGAACTGTCGGATCAGCCGTTCCCGTGAAAAAGGTGTTTTTTCTGCCTGACGTGAAATCAATGATCTGGTCGGGAATGCCGAACATGCCCGGCTTGATGTGGTTCTGTGTAGACCCAACTGCGTTTGTTGCAACAACATATTTCACACCCAACGCATGAAGTGCATAGATGTTTGCCCTGTAATTGATGGCATGGGGTGGAACGGAATGATCTCTGCCATGCCGCGCCAAGAAATATACTGGTTTTTTGAATTCTGGTTCTTTGATCTCTACAATCTCCCCACTCATGCCGAATGGTGTATCATGCCTCTTTGATTCTCCTTCTCCCAACTTGTAAAATCCTGATCCGCCTATGATTCCTATGGCCATACCTCTCCTTCTTCAATGGCTAAATAAATTTTCTAATCCAATCAATTTGGTTTGCTTCAATCCTATTGTCCTTAAACCCTGTTCGCCAAAATGCATCGTGAATTCTGAAACAACCCTGCTCAAAGCAAAATATGCCATCCACAACACTTCAAGTCCAAGTCCACAGGTGCTTGAAAATGCTGGTGTCCTGATTGAAGGGAACAAGATTGTCGAAGTCAACCAATGGGACAAAATGGATCATACAGCAGATACCGTTGTTGACCTGCCTCATCATGTCCTGATGCCCGGATTGGTCAATGCGCATTCTCACGCAGCCATGACCCTGTTCCGCGGCTACGCAGACGATCTTCCGTTGCAGGAGTGGTTGAATGACTATATCTGGCCCATCGAAAGAAAGATGACTCCTGAAGATGTTCTGATAGGTGCCAAACTCGCCGCCATAGAGGCCCTAATGTCTGGAACCACCCTTTTCAACTCACAATATTGGCATCCCCGACAGGAAGCATTGGCATTCAGGGAAGTTGGCGTTCGTCTGCTCTGCGGGCCTCCTACGCTGTCTGGGATGGCAGAACTGCGCTTTCCCCATGACCTGATTTCTGAATTCCATGGCAAAAACGATGATGCCGTCCGTATTTCCATGAACCCTCATGCACCATATACTGTTTCACCGGATGATTACCAGAAGATCAATGAATTTGTGCGTGACTTCAACCTCAAACATGAAACACTCCCTCCAATGATTGTGCACACCCACATCGCCGAAGCCGATGATGAAATGAAGGCAATCAGAAGCTTTGCAGAACGGGAAGGATTCTCGGTTCCTGCTGATGCGGAAACGCCTGTCCAATACATGAATGCGATCAATGCACTAACTGACTTTACTCTGGCGGCCCATGCCATAGAAGTTCCCGCATCGGACATAGAAATACTTGCCAAAACGGGTGTATCCGTTTCGATCAACACTGAATCCAACATGAAGCTGGCAAACCGGGCCGCTCCTGTACAGGAATACCTGAATGCACAAATGAAGGTAGGTCTGGGAACTGACAGCGCCTGCTCCAACAATACTCTTGACATGTTCGGCACTATGAAGGCAACTGCAATCCTGCAAAAGGGGTTCTTCCATTTGGCAACCCGGCTGCCTGCCCCGCAGATCATCCATATGGCCACCTATGGTGGAGCGCAGGCAATGGGTTGGACGGAAGTCGGTGACTTGAAACGCGGCATGTATGCCGACATCATTGCCATTGACCTGAACAAGCCCCATCTCCATCCTATTCCCTCTACCCAAACCCTGCTCTCCCACATTGTCTATGCAGCAAAAGGCTCTGACGTGTCGGACGCAATGGTAGGGGGCAAATGGAAAATGCGGAACAGAACTGTACTGTCAGTAAATCTCGAGGAAGTGCTGAACCAATTCGAACAGGAAGCCCTTGCCTTGCTCAACAAGCGATAGCTAGCGGGAATCAACCCACAGCTTTTGGGTCGATGGATCCCAACCCGTTCTCAATCCTTCGTCAAATCCGTCCAAAATGGCCATGTCGCTGTCTGAGATCTCAAAATCAAAAATGGCTGCATTTTCTTCTATTCTTTCCCTTTTGGTGGATTTCACCAATACGATTGTTCCTCTTTGAAGGCACCATCGCAGAAGAATCTGGGCTGGTGTTTTCCCATAGTTGTCTGCAATTTGCTTCAGCCTTGGATCATCCAACTTTCGGCCTTTGGTCAACGGACTGTAGGCTTCTACCTTGATACCACTTGATTCACAACATTCTAGGAGAGACTTTTGGTAAAGATATGGGGAAAACTCGATTTGATTCACTTGCGGAACCACTTCTGCTTCCGGAAACAGTTCCTCCAAATGCCACTGCATATAATTGGAAACCCCGATTGCACTCGCCCTGCCTTCCTTGTAAATCTTTTCCAAGGCTTTCCAGCTTTCCAGCCTGAGCTCTTCCACGGGCCAATGGATCAGGTACAAGTCAACATAGTCAAGCCCCAATTTTTCCAGCGACCTGTCAAATGCCTTCAACGCATTGTCGTACCCATGATCTCTGTTCCATAGCTTTGTCGTCACAAACAGTTCGTCCCTGTCAATCCCTGAGTTCCTTATCGCCTTTCCGACATCCTCCTCATTGCCATAGATTGCCGCAGTGTCTATATGCCGATATCCCACTTCCAATGCATCACGAACTGCTTTTTCCGTTTCTCCCCCCGAATTTGCCCGATATGTGCCGAACCCAAGCACTGGAATCTCCACTCCATTGTTAAGCCTATATGTACTGTCTATCGA